>JACFNW010000151.1 GCA_019454665.1 Fimbriimonadaceae bacterium
AGGTCTTGTTCCATCGCTCGTACCCGGACTTGTCGGTGTTGATCACTCCTACGAACTTCGCCTTGCCTTTTTAGGCTTCGGCGAGGCGGTTCATGTACACGACCGCATCCGCGTTCACGGGGCAACCATCTTTGATGAAATAGAGAAAGGCGGGACCCTTGGCCGTGAGACTGGCGAGCGTGTGGGTTTTCCCATCGCTGCCAGCGGCCGAAAAGGCGGGAGCCTTCTCTCCGGATTCCAGAGCGTCGTTCGGTCGCATGAAGCCGACGGCCACCAAGACCGCGACTCCAACGACGAGCACGCCCATGAGCGAGTTACTCATCAAGGACATTATACGGCACGCTTCAGGAGCTCATCGCCCGCACCGTCGCGTGCCAGTGTCCCAGCTCGGCGATGGTGAAGGCCAACGGGTTGGCGCGGATGTATTTGAACCCCGAATTGAGCTGCGTGGTCGCGGCGTCCCGGTCGCCGCGCAAGGCGGCCGCATGACCCAGAACGAACCAGGGAAAGTGGTCGTAACGCCCTCCCTTCCACCAAAGCGGAGCGGTGTTCTCGAGGTACGTCCATCCCGCGTCTGTGGTCTCTGGCTCGACTGGGACCTCGAAGGCGACGGGAAACGCCTGTCCCGTCGCGAAAGGGTAGAACATCGTGCCCACCTCGGCCGCCTGAGAGGCGTGGGCCCATGCTCCCGAGTCGGACCGAAACAGCGTTCGGATCCCGGCAGCCACCCGGTCGGCTGCGTCGCGCATGGATGCCCAGCTTGGATCGCCCACCGCCTCCAACGCCTCCGCGAAGAGTCTCAGTCCGTAGAACACCTCGCAGTTGTCCATCAGGTACTCGACGCCCGGACACCAATCGGGTTGGCTGGGGTCTTGAAAGGTCCGCACCAGACCCGTTTCGGGGTTCTGGCTGTCCAAGATGTTCCGTGCCACGATCCGCTTCAGGGCGTCTTTTCGCTGGTTGAACCAGGTCCTTCGGCTCGGGTGGAGTCCGAGCTTCGAAGCAAGCGCGACGAGCATCGCGGCGTAGGAGTCGTGGCTGTCCGGCGCTTGCCGACGCGGGACGCCGCCATTCTCGTTCCAATAATCGGGTACGTAGTCGGAGATCGTTCCGTCCGTCTCGACGTGACGCAGATAGGCGTCCACGAACGCAGCGGCTTCGTCTGGTATGTCGTCGGTGAAGTGGATCAGCGCCGACGCGGCGAAGTACCAGTTCACGTAACCGTAGGGGGCCATGACGAACGCTCCGTGGAGCGGGCCGTCGGTGACGCGCAACGCTTTTGATTCCCTCGACGGTTTCCAAGTGGGGGATCTGGGGCGCAGGGCCTTCGGTGTGCCGAACCCGACCCGGCCCGGCCATCTGGTGGACCCAGGCCGCAGCGGCTTCGGTTCTCCCCTTTTGCTCTCCCTTGTGGCTCCCTTGCCGTGTTTCAACATTGGCCCAAGCGGTGACCGTGGCCACCGCGAGGAAACTCGCGATGAATGCTCTCAGTTGTCTTCTTCTAGTCGCGCGGAATCAACCTCCTAGCGACAAGCTCCCTGTGGTTTCGTTTCGTTCGACCGGAACGTCACGGTGCTCTCTTGATCCTATTAACGGTCATTGAAGCGATGCCCCGTAGGCACGTAGTTGCCCTCATCCGGGCAATCCTGTGCCTTAGGATTCGTCGAGGTGACTCTTGACCAGGGCCGCGACGGCGGCCGTCATGGTGGGGACGGCGGCGATTTCCTCGACGGACGCCCGTCGAATCCCCTCCACCGAACCAAACGTCCGCAGCAGAAGGCGCTTGCGCCGGGGACCGATGCCCGGGACTTCCTCAAGAGTCGAACCCACGGCTCGCTTGTCGCGAACCTTGCGGTGGAACGTCAGCGCGAATCGGTGGGCTTCGTCGCGCAGGCGTCGAAGGAGCAAGAGTCCGGGCGAGTTGAGAGGCAGCTCGATGGTCCGGTAAGCGTACTTCCGCAACGCAGGACTTTCGTATGAATAGCCCGGGTCCTTGGTGCCGTCCGCTTCGACCAGGGGGCGTTCAATAGGCTCCTCGTCCTCGAACCCAACGACGGGTACCGGGACGATCAGCAGCTCTTGCTTCTTGGCTAGCCCGACCATCGGGATGTCGAGGCCCTGTTCGTCGCGCGCTTTGAGGGCCGCCATCAACTGGCCTCTGCCGCCGTCAATCATGATGAGGTCGGGCGCTTTGGCGAACTTCTCGTCGCCTTCGCGCAGGGCGCGCAACCTGCGTGTAAGGACCTCGTGCATCATCGCGAAGTCGTTCGGGTCTTCGGGGTGGTAGCGGACTTTGAAGCGGCGGTATTCGGCCTTTGCGGGGGCGGCGTTCTCGGTGACCACCATCGAGCCGACCGGCGCCGTACCCTGAAGGTTGGAGATGTCGTAGCCCTCAACGCGCATGGGAAGGCCCGGGAGGTCGAGGGCTTCCTGAAGCTCGGCCATCGCCGAGTCTCCCCACTGTTCCTGCTGTTCCAGTTCGAGTTGGAACGTTTTGAGTGCTTGCTCGGCGTTGGTCGCGGCCATCTCGACGAGGCGCAGCTTCTCGCCACCGCCGGGGACCTCGATGGTCACCGCCGCGCCACGTCGTCCCCGCAACCACGTTTGAACGATGTTTCGCTCTTCGATTTCGACGGGCAGCAGAATCTCACGGGGGATCTCCGAGGCTGTCGAGTAGTACTGCTTCACGAACTCCTGTACGGCGACAGCCGGGGCGGCCTCGGCAGCGCCATCGAGGAAGAACTGGTGCTGGCCGATCAGCTTGCCGCCGCGAACGTACAGCATCTGGATCGCCGACCCGCGCTCGTCCTTCACCACGGCGATCACGTCGCGGTCGGATTCGTCGGTCGAAAGGACCTTCTGCTTTTCCAAGACGCGTTCGATGGACTGGATCTTGTCCCGCATGGCGGCGGCTTCCTCGAATTCGAGGCGTTCGGCAGCCCGCTCCATCTGGCGGCGGAGGTCGTCGAGGATCGCGTCGGCCTTGCCTTGCAGGAAGCGTTCGACCTGCTTGACCACTTCGGCGTATTCCTTGGCGTCGGCGATGCCGGCGCACGGGGCGAGGCATTGCTTCAGGTGGTAGTAGAGGCAGGGGCGCTGCTCGCGCCGGCCCGACCACGACTTGCCGCACGGGATGAGCGGGAACACCTGATGGAGCAACCCGAGCGTTTCGCGGACGGCCCAAGCGCTTGAATACGGTCCGTACGCCTTGCCCAGTTCGGGGCGCGGGCGTCGGACGAACAGCACCCGCGGGAACTTCTCCTTCGTGATGGCGATATACGGGTAGCTCTTGTCGTCCCGTAGCCGCACGTTGTAGGGCGGACGATGCTCCTTGATGAGCGTGCATTCGAGCACCAAGGCTTCGAGTTCGCTGTCCACGACGATCCACTCGATCTGCCGCACTTTGGACACCAACCGTGCGATGCGCGGACCGTGGCGCGCCGACTTTTGAAAGTAGCTTCGCACGCGGCTCTTGAGCGAGACGGCCTTGCCCACGTACAGCACCACGTCCTGCTCGTCGCGGTAGATGTAGCACCCCGGCGAATCGGGCACCTTCTTGAGCGCGTCGGCGACGTGTTCGTTCGTGGTCGAGATGGGCATCGGGCGTCTCTATTCTACGCCTCGGCTACCTTCGTGGCTCGCGAGACCACGCGCCCACGCCGCGGAGGGGAGCGTTCATAATCACGGCATGCCTGGCTTCACCGTCCATACGGGCACCCTCGCGGTGCTCGACGAAAACGACGTGGACACCGACCGGATCATCCCCGCGCGGTTCCTGACTAGGGTGACGAAGCGCGGGTACGGCGAGTTGCTGTTCAAGGATGTGCGCGGCGACGGCTTCCCGCTCGACCGCCCCGAGGCTCAGGGCGCCTCCATCCTCGTCGTCGGCTCGAACTTCGGGTGCGGCTCGTCGCGCGAACATGCCGTCTGGGCGATCCAGCAGGCGGGGTACGCGGCGGTGATCGCCAAGCGCACCGCCCAGAACCTCGGCTATAGCGACATCTTCCGCTCGAACGCCGGCAACTGCGGCCTGTTGCTGATCGAACTCGCCGAGGCCGACCACGCCCGGCTGGTGGCCGCCGGCCAAGGGACCAAGTGCACCGTGGACCTGCCCGCGCAGAGGGTTGTCTGGGACGGTGGGGAAGCGACCTTCGACATGGACCCCGTCACCAAGGAGGCGATGATCGAGGGGCGCGATCTGATCGGTCGGACCCTGGTCTACGCCGACGAAATCGCCCACCACGAGGCCAAACTCCCCGGCTATGTATCGGTGGCCGGTTAGCGGCGTCTAAAATGACGTGATGCGCTTGTTCGCCGCTCTCGCCGTGTTGGCCACCTTGGTGGTGGCTGGTTGCTCCTTCATCGAGGTCAGGTCCAGCGTGACCCACGGTGAAGAGGGTGTCGAACCCAAGCCGGCCGTCGCTTCGACGCCCGCCGCGCACGAACCCGAAGCGACGATGGACGAGCAACAGGGCCAGAAGCAGGACGAGTATCCCAAGAACCCGCACCGGACCCACCAACTCAAGGATTTGGAACGCGTGGAACTCGAAATCGGGCCGAACAAGCTCAAAGCGTGGCTGATGAACTCCGACGCGAAGCGCATGGAGGGCATGATGTGGCTCACCAACAAAGAGGTGAAGCCCGACGACGCCATGCTGTTCGTGTTCAAGGACGAGGACTACCTCAGCTTCTGGATGCGGAACACGCTCATCCCGCTGGACATCGCCTACATCAACAAGCGCAAGCAGATCGTGCGGGCCACTTCGATGAAGGCGCTCGACGAGACTGGAGTCCCCAGCAACTACCCGGCCATGTACGCCCTCGAGATGAAGGAAGGCGCGTTCAAGCGGCTCGGCATCCGCGAAGGGATGACGGTGAAGATTCCCGCCTCGGTCAAGGCCATTGACTGACGGAACATACTGACGGTGTGAACCGTTTGACCATCCTTCTCGTCGGCGTCGCCGCTTGGTGCGGGGCATGGTCGCAAACGTGGGACCGGGGCTTGGCGCCCGGCGTCACGTTCCGCATGGAGGTGCAGGCCGACCCCGCCCGAACGCTCTACGGCATCCGTGTCGCGCCCGGTTCGTGGTCGGCGGAATCCCATCTGGCCAAGGACAAGGTTTACGACGAGACGCCCTACAAGGGCCGCGACATCGTTTCGAAAATGGTGGCGTCTTCGGGTGCGGTGGCCGGCATCAACGGCGACTTCTTTCAATGGGGCCAAGACCCCGGCGGCGACCCCGAGGGGCTGCACGTGCGCGCGGGCGAACTGCTCAGCGCCCCTGCTGCTGGCGCCAATCGCGACCATGCGTTGGTCTGGAGGGAAGGGCGCGCCCCGGCGATCGAGCAGCACCGCTGGAGGGCCACGGCCCGCCTTGGAGATAGGGAAGTCGCCGTCCAAGGCCTGAACCAGCGGGTGGGCGCAAACCGAACCGTCCTGTTCACCGATGCGAGCGGTTCGCTGTACGGCGATGCGGGTCCCATGGCTTGCGTGGTGGTGAAAGCCGACGCGCCCTACCGGCTGAAGCCCAAAGACACGTTGACGGGAAAGGTGGTGGCCGTGCTGCCCGAGGTGACCAAGATGCCCGTCCGCTACGGGACGTTCGTGGTGGCGGCTTCCGGCGAACGACGCGAAGCTCTCCTTGGCGCGAAAGTCGGAGAGACCGCGACCGTCGAGGTCGATGTCTCGGGCAGCGACTGGTCGCTGATGGATCACGCGATGGGCGGCGGACCGGTCCTCCTTCGCAGCGGCGAAAACGTGGTGAACGCCGCCAACGACCCGCGCCACCCGCGCTCCGCCGTCGGGGTGACGGCCGACGGGGAGGTCTGGTACGTCGTGGTGGACGGGCGCCAGACCGTGTCGGTGGGCGCATCGCTGAAGGAACTGGCCGACCTGATGAAGGCCTGGGGCTGTGTGGAAGCGTTCAACCTGGATGGAGGCGGCAGCTCGGCGCTCCACGCCTACGGCCTGACCCTGAACCGCCCCAGCGGAGGAATCGAGCGGTACGTCGCCAACGGCATCCTGCTCTACGG
>JACFNW010000152.1:0-5285 GCA_019454665.1 Fimbriimonadaceae bacterium
GGGGGCATCGCCATGTACTACAACAAAACGATGTTTCGCGAAGCGGGTCTGGAGGACCCGTGGGAGTTGCACCAACGTGGCCAATGGACGTGGGCTCGGTTCAGACAGAGCGCGATCGCCCTCACTCGGTTCGAAGGCGGCCGACCCAAGCGCTTCGGAACAACCGTGCCCCAGTTGCCGGCCATCATCGCCTGCGTGCGGGGCTTTGGCGGCGAGATGATCGACCTTGAAGCCAACCAAAGCCTCCTGGACCAACCCGGTACGATCGCCGCCTACCAGTTCCTCGCCGATCTCGTCTGGGTGGATCGCGCCGCCCCCACGCCTGCCCAGGGTGCGAACTTCGCGTTCACTTTCGAATCGGGCAAGGTGGGCATGGTGCTCGATTTCATGGGCATGATCCCCCGGTATCGCGAAGTGGCCAAAGGCTTTGAATGGGATGTCGCGCCGATCCCGAAGGGACCCGCCGGCGGACGAACCGTCATCAAGGGCAATCAACTCGTGATCCCCAAGAACTGCAAGAACCCCGAGGCGGCGTGGCGATTCGTCAAGTACATGGCGAGTCAGGAAACCGAGCGTGTTTTGTACGCCCAAATCAGGCGGTGTTTTCCCACGCGAAAGGACGTCGCCTACTCGCCCGAGTATCTGCAAACCGATCAGCCCCCCTATCAACTGCAGGCGTTTGTCGAATCCGTAGAGAACGGCCGCATCTTGCCGATCAACGAACGCTGGATCGAGTGGATCAACGCTCTGCAAATGGAGACCGATAACTTGTTCGCCGGGCGCGAACGCGACGTTGCTGTTGTCCTGCGCCGAGCGAAGGACAAGATCAACACCATCCTTTCGGAGGACCCGGGTCTTTGAAGCGTCTGGCAGACCGTCCCGCCTTCTGGGGATGGCTGTTCATCACGCCCTGGCTTGCGGGATTCCTGGGTTTCACCGCTGGCCCGATGCTGGCTTCTCTCTGGTTGTCGTTTTACAAGTACGACCTGGTCAATCTTGAGTACGTCGGCTTGGAAAACTATCGGCGCTTGCCCCTCGACCCCCTGTTTTGGAAGGCGTTGTCGAACACCTTTGCCTACGCGTTCATCTCGGTGCCCCTAGGGGTCGCTGGTTCGCTGATGATCGCGTTGTTGCTCAACCAGAAGGTGCGCGGCATTCCCCTCTTCCGCACGTTGTTCTATATCCCGTCGCTCGTTCCGAGCGTTGCCGCGGCCATTTTGTGGCAATGGGTGTTCAACGCCGAGAACGGCGCCCTCAATCTTGGCTTGGGATTCCTAGGGCTGCCGACGCCCCAATGGCTTCAGGATGAGCGTTTCACGCTGCCCGCGTTCGTGCTCATGTCCCTATGGGGCGTGGGCGGCGCCCGCATGGTGATCTTTCTGGCAGGTCTTCAGGGCATCTCCGAGACCTACTACGAAGCCGCACGACTCGACGGAGCAAGCCATCGGCAGCAGTTCTGGCATGTCACCCTTCCTTTGCTGTCTCCGGTGATGTTCTTCAACCTGGTCTTGGGTCTCATCGGCGCGTTCCAGATCTTCACACAGGCCTACATCATGACAGGTGGCGGACCGAACAACGCCTCGCTCTTCTATGCCCTCTATCTCTTCCGAACTGCGTTCGAGCAGTTCAAACTGGGTAAGGCGAGCGCGCTTGCTTGGGTCTTGTTCGCGATTCTCCTGATCTTCACGTTGATCCAGTTCCGTGCATCCAAGAAGTGGGTTCACTACGAAGGAGGCGAGGCGTGAAGCGTTTCTTGGTGTGGATCGCCCTAATCGGTGGGTCGGTGTTCTTCGTCATTCCGTTCCTGTGGACCGTCGCGACGGCTCTCAAGACTCAAGAAGAGATCGCGAAAGATCCGACCCGTCTGGTGCCCATGCAACCAACATGGGAGAACTTCCCCGCGGCATGGAATGCCTTGCCGTTCCTCAACTTCGTCGAGAACACGGTGTTTGTGACCTTGGTGAGCATGACGATGCAAGTGATTACTGGTTCGCTTGTGGCATATGGGTTCGCGCGGTTCCAGTTCAAAGGTCGCGATCTTCTGTTCATGACGATGATATCCACCATGTTGTTGCCGGGACAGGTGACGATGATCCCCGTTTATCTGATTTGGCGGCAACTCGGGGCCATTGACACGTTTGCCCCTTTGACGGTGCCGGCGTTCTTCGGCGGCGGTGCATTCTCCATCTTTTTGTTGCGCCAGTTCTTCATGACCATCCCTCGCGAATTGGACGAAGCCATGCTCATTGACGGGGCGAGCTATTGGGGCATTCTATGGCGACTGATCGTGCCGCTCAGCGGTCCCGCGATCACGACCGTGGTGGTCTTCAGCTTCATCGGTAACTGGGACTCGTTCGATGGTCCCTTGATCTACCTCAATTCACCCGAGAACTACACGATGTCCATCGGGCTACGCCTGTTCCAAGACACGTTCGGGACGAACATGGGGCAGTTGATGGCCGCCTCGCTCATGCACATCGTACCGACCATCATCCTCTTCTTCGCCGCCCAGAAATACTTCATCAAGGGCGTCCACCTGAGCGGCCTCGGCGGCCGTTGAGATTGCAGGGTTCAGCGTTCAGGGTTCGGCTTCCGAGCCTTCGGCGCGGCGCTTGATCGCCTCCAGGACATTGTCAAGGTTCGCCTGCACGATCTTCTGAACGACCTTGGCGACCAGCGGACCGAGACCCGGAACGCGGTACTCGTAGTCCACGATGCTGTCGAACCGCGTGCCACCGTTCTCCTCGGTGAATCTCCACTCGCCGGACATCGAGTCGTAGTCACCCTCAAGTTGGCGAAACGTGCAGGTATTTGCCTCCAGATCCCACACATCTTCCTGACGCCAGCGGACCTTCAGCATGAACTGCGGGATCATGCCGACCCAGTCGCTGACCACTCGACCGCCCTCTCGCTCGACGATGTCCAGCGACTTCACGTCTTGCATGAACTCCGGGAACGACGCGTTGTCCTGGGCGATTTCGACGACGTGCGCCAAGGGCGCGTTGACCCACGTGGTACAGCGAATGGTCGGCATGAGAGGGATTACCTTTGAGGGCGTATAATTCGGAGTCTACCAGCGGCTGAGTTCGTTGGCGGAATGCTTCATGCGAGCCCTGATTCTTGAACAGCCCGGTTCGGTTCGGCTGCAGGAGACGGCCGTTCCCGAACCCGGACCCGGCGACGTTCTCTTGCGCGTGCGGGCCGCGACGACCTGCGGCACCGACCTGAAGGCCTACCTTCGCGGCCATCCCCAGATTCCCATGCCCGGCACGTTCGGGCACGAATACAGCGGAGAAGTTGCGGCAGTGGGCGTCGGCGCACCTTTCCGGGAGGGCGATGCCGTCATGGGCGTCCACTCGGCGCCGTGCAAAACGTGTCGCTGGTGCCTGCGCGGCCAGGAGAACCTCTGCGAGACGATCATGGCGACCAAAGTCCTGGGCAGCTATGCCGAGTACCTTCTGGTTCCAGCCCGCATCGCCAAGCAGCACCTGTTCCACAAGCCGTCTGGCCTCAGTTTCGAACGCGCTGCCCTGCTCGAACCGCTGGCTTGCGTGCTCCAGGGGTTGTCGCTGCTGCGCCTTCGACCCGAGGATCGCGTCCTGGTCATCGGCCCCGGGGCCATCGGGTTGCTCTTCGTCGCCGCCCTCCGCTACATGGGCGTCGGCGAAGTGACCCTCGCCGGCCGCAACGAGCGTCGCCTTGCCGTCGGCCAGCAATTGGGGGCCCGGATCGAGGCGTTCGACCCCAAAAGCCCGGCCTTGCGCGGGTTCGACTGCGTGATCGAATGCACGGGCGCCGTCGAGGTGTGGGAGCGCTCGCTCGATTTTGTGGTGCGGGGAGGCACCGTCGTCCTCTTCGGCGGATGCCGCGTCGGTACGACAGCCTGTTTCGATACGCGTCGGGTGCACTACGACCAGATCACCATCCTCAGCCCCTTCCACTTCGGTACCGAAGCCGTGATGCGCGCCCGCGATTGGCTGCTCGACCCCCGCTTCGAAGTCGGCCCCCTCATTTCGGGCAAGCGGTCGCTCGACGAGGGTGCCCAAGTGTTCGAAGACCTGCGGACGGGCCAAGGCATCAAGTTCGTGTTCGAGCCGTGATCACGGGAAATCGCCTGGCTCGATATGTGAAAGGCGGCAACGTCGAGATCGTGCACGAATCTGTCCCTGATCTTCCGTCCGGGGGCTTGCTCGTTCGCACCGAGGCGTGCGGTCTTTGCTCGGGCGAACTGATGGCGTGGTATCTGGATCGCAAGGCGCCCCACGTTTTGGGTCACGAGGTGTGCGGCATCGTCGAAGCCTCGGACGATCCCAGGTTCCCCGTCGGCTCGCGGGTCTTCCCGCATCACCACGCGCCATGCCTATCATGCGAGTGGTGCGCGTCCGGTCGTCATGTGCACTGTCCACAGTGGAAGGCGACACGTCTCAACCCCGGCGGGATGGCGGAATCGTTTGCAGTTCCAGCCGAAAACCTCAACGATACGCATGTCGTGGGCGATCTCAGGCCCGTGGACGCGGCGCTCGCGGAGCCGCTCGCCTGCGTGCACAAGTCGCTCGCCCTGTTGCCCGAGTGGGGGACTTCGGTCGTCGTCGGGCTCGGCGCGCTCGGCCTGATGCATGCCCTGGTGCGGCGGGGCTCGACCGGCTACGACACGAACCCTGCAAGGCGAGCGTGGGCTGAGTCCCAGGGCGTGCGAGCCCTCTCGCCCGACCAAGCCGAACCCGCCGATGCCGTCGTCGTCTGCCCCGGTACGCGCGCGGCGTTGGAGTTTGGGCTGAGCCTGCTGCGCCCCGGTGGGACGTTGGTGCTCTTCGCCCCGCTACCTCCCTCGCAGCCCGTTCCCCTCGATTTGGAGGCGCTCTACTTCCGAGATTTGCACTTTTCCACCAGCTACTCGTGCGGCCCTGACGACACGGCTCGCGCCTTGGCGACCCTTCGTTCGGGCGGGTTGAGGGCCGAGCAGGTGGTCAGCGACTTCATCACCCTGGACGAACTGCCCCGGGCGTACCACGCCATGCGCTCGGGCGAGATCCTGAAGGCGATGGTGGTTTTCTAGGAACTGCACGGGAAGAGCAGCGTCACACCAAGCGCGAACACCCAATACAGCAGGCTCGCGCTCAGCACGAGGATCGAGTCCATCGTCCAAGACGATTCGGTCAAGCCAATGACCAGAGTCGTGCAGACCGTCATCACCCACATCGAGGTCATGAAGAACGTCCGACGGATCCCAGGCGCTCGATGCGTTTTGTAGTAGTTCTCGATTTCAAATTCTACGGGAACGCCTG
>JACFNW010000152.1:5295-5983 GCA_019454665.1 Fimbriimonadaceae bacterium
AGCCGAGCGATGGCAGGTTCGATGGCCTCGCGGAGCTGACGAGAAAGAACCGAGTGCACGGCATACGAGTATTGGATCAGCACCGTGTAGTAGATCGAGACCAGAGGCGCAGCGAGCAAGACCCGGTGCATGTCGCGCATCTGATCCGTCCTCGTGGCGCTGATGGCCACAATCGCGGCAAGCGAAACGGTCATTTGGATCGAGTAGCGGTCGCGTTGCTCGATCCGCTGCCGGATCTCGTTCCGCAGTTCCTGATGGATCGCCTCGTATCTCGCCAACTCATGGTCTTTCTCCAGGCGGACGCGCAAGCGGCGGTCCACCAACTTGGAGAGCGCAAGCTGCGTCGGGGCCTGATCGTCCATGTCGCTCTTGGTTCGCGATAGGCTTCGCCAAGTCCTTGCACGTCTCGCCTCGGTCACGACGGAGCGTGACCCTCCAGCACCCCACGGCAGCCCGGTCGTCCATACTTGAGGCCATGCTCCGCGTCGAAGCCGACGGCCCCGTCCTCCGCGTCACGTTGAATCGCCCCGAGGTTCGCAACGCCTTTGGCGATGTTCAGATCGCCGCCCTCTCCGAAGTGTTCTCCAACGTTCCTGAAGGCACCCGAGTCGTCGTGCTCGCGGGCGAAGGCAAGGTGTTCTGCGCCGGTGGCGACCTCGAGTGGATGCGCCGGTCCTTCGACTACAAC
>JACFNW010000153.1 GCA_019454665.1 Fimbriimonadaceae bacterium
GAAATCACGTGCTTCACCACGGGTGGACCACCGACCGCTCCGGGTCCCGACCGACCACCCTATGTGTTTCCGGACGGAGGCTACCGCTTGAATCTTTCCGAGATCGAAGACCCGCGAGCGGGAACCTATGCGCTCGACAACGTGTGGCGGGAGGCGGGAGGTTCGGGCTCGCGAACGGTTCTCGGCGAGTTCGCGACAGTGCTCTACTACGATGGTGCCGCCGGGGTTCACCCGTTTGATTTCGGCAGCAAGCCCAAGCCGAACTGGAAAGAACCTAAGAAGTCTTCTTAGGTCGGGCAAAAATGATCTGACGCGCCAGGTTTGGTTCGAAGAACTGAAACACTTGGGCGCCTTCCTCGAACTTTGGATACTTCCCATAGTACGATGCTTGCGCCATCTTGCCCTGCATCGTGCCCGTAAGCCCGTTCATCGTCCATTGGGCCGACAGATTGCCGTAGCCATCCACCCGGCCCGTGATCGGGAAGAGCGCACCTTCGATGACGACCGAGCCCGCCGCAAGACCGTCCTTAATGGTCAAGTTCATGTCGCCGATCCACTGCACTCCGGTGTTCTGACCAACGCCCGGAATGAACATACGCGCTTCCCACGTGTATTTGCCATCCCACTCGCCTACCCCGCTTTTGCCATAGTGAATCGTCCCGACCAATGGGTTGCTGAATTGGCTGGAGTGAAGTTCGAACGCAAGGTCGTCTGCCTCGGCATCCCGCCCTGTGGCGCGCATGCGATCGTGGAGCAACGTGAGAGCCTTCATGTGGACGAAGGTGAACCCCATGCTCCGGTCGGTGCGCGAAAGGCTCAAGAGAGGCTCTGCACGCTCCCAGTCGCCCAGTTCGGCCCAAGCGATTCCCTTCCACGCGTGCGCCGCAATCGAGCCCGGCTCGGCAGCCTTGAGACGCTCCAGGGCTCCCTCTTTCTTCTCGCGCACATCCATCACCAGCTTGAAGGCCTCGACTTGCTCCGCCAGCATGTCACTCGACTTTGGGAGCTTGGGTATCAGGGCCACGGCCTTTTCTTGCTCGCCTCGTATGGCATACGCCATCGCGAGGTACCAACCTTGATCGGCTAGATCCTCTGGAGAGAACCCACCTTCCTCGGCCAAGCGAATCGCATCGTCGTAGCGCGCGACGTTGAGGTACGTGATGACTGCCAAGGACTTGAGCGAAGGTTCGAGGTCTTTCTTCGGGAAGTAGCGGTCCATGAGCAGGGCCAGTTGTTCGGTTCGCTCCGATTCGAATCCAAGCATGAACAGCATGTTCCAGCACGCTGCATCGTAACCAAACTTCTCGATCTGGCCGAGCAGCACGTCGAAGAACGCCATCGAGTTCTCGCCGAGGGTTTGCCTCGGGATAACGCCCAGCTCGACTCCTTCCCACATCATCTCGTTGAGAATGGTAATCGCTTCGATGATGAACGAAAGGGGATCGTCGCTGTATTTGAACGCTGATTCAAGCACGTCTTCGCGCTGATCCTGCTCTTGTCGCAGCCCATCGCTCAGCGCCAGAGCCAGCCGTGCTTGCCATGCAAAGGGATGGTTCTCAGCTTTCGCATTGACGGCATCGGCGATGACAATGGAGCGGATACCCGCTATCCGAACGGCTTGGAGCATCCCGTAAGGCGAAAGATCCTTTCCAAGACACTCCTCGAGAGCGGCCAGCATGTCTTGAATGCGGCCCGCGTTCTTGAACAAACGTGCACGACTGAGCGCCCAGATTCCGGAGTGAGGCAGAGCCTTTTCGGCATCCTCGATGACCTTTGCGAGTTCCTCCGGAACGCCCGACTGAACGGCCGAGACAATCTGGCCGGAGTAGACCACCATGTCCACGGGCTCTTGACTCTCGGCTTGGGCGCAGAGCCTAAGCAGCTCCAGGCTCTTCAGGTAGTCGCCATCGAGTGCGGCTTGCTCGGCGCGAATGTAGTGTTTGGTGCGTTCCGTAAAGGTGGGTAGTTCCAACGATATACGGAGAAAGTCCCGCTTGTCTTGGAGCTTGCCCACGTCGCTGGTGGCCGACCATGCTAGTTGCCATGCGGTGAACCCGCCATCGCTTTGCACGAGCTCGCGTGCCGCCGCGATTTTGACCGACGGTGTCGTGTTGCGGGATTGGTTGCTAAGGATGGCCAGATTTCGCAGATAGGGGTCATCGGTCCGTTCGAGCAACTTGCCGAACACTCTGTCGGCCTCTTTCAACCTCCCGATGAGGCCAAGCGAGACGCCGAAGGTGTAGTAGGACGTCGGCGTGATGCGGTCCAGTTGCTCCAGCGTTTTGAGCATCTCGACGGCGTCTTCGTAGCGGTCGGCTTCGAACAGCGACTCGGCGTAGCCCGCCAGAGCGGCGGCGTGTTGCTCGGGCTTCAGGGCGCCCGCCTGCTCCGCGAAGGCCTTGATCGCTTCGCCGGGCTGGCTCGGCACGAACGCCCCGAGCATGACATCCTGGGTCTTTTCAGACCAAAGCGAGGGCTTCTGTGCGGCATCGCCATAGGTCGGGCGGGTGAACGCCTCGACCTGCTCGGCCACTTCGTGCCCGACCCGCGAGGCCCACAACGCCCCAGACCGCGGGTCGCGCAGGTCCTGTTTGTCCATCGCCTGAAGCAGGCAGTAGGTGAACGCCCCGTGCCGCACGTTCTGGAACTCGTACGACCGCTTGCCCGGTGCGCAGCCGAGCATCACGGCGATGTTGGACGTTCGGCCAAGCTCCTGCAGTTCCGCTCCGAAGGCGTTCTCGTCCCCTCCGCGACAGGCGTCGGCAATGAACAGGACGTTCCTCAATCCGGCTTTCACGATGCGCGCGATGAGGGCTTTGATGGGGATGCCGACTCTCTCCGCGTTCGCCTTCGTGGCGTCGGTGGGCAGAAGGAAGTCGCCCTTGGGCGTCCCGATGCCGTGCCCCGCGAAGAAGAACACGAACAGGTCGGACTGGTCGAGTCGCTTGTCGGCGAGCACGCGGTCGAGTTCGCCCAGCACGTTCTCGCTCGTCGGCGGCTTGCCCACGTTCGGCAGGTCGGTGAACAGCGAGATCGTCGATGACTCGAACCGGTATTGGTTCTGCAGTTTCGAAGCGAACCGCTGGGCGTCCCGCGCGGCGAAGCTGAGCCGACCCATCTCGGCGTATTCGTTCGCCCCGACCACGATGGCCCAGCGCTTGCTGGGGACGAACGGCAACTCCGAGCAGAACCCCAGACACCAAGTCCAGAGCAGGCAGACGATTGCGACGAGACGCACGCCTAGTTAGACGTCCGAACCCTGCCCCACGCACCGATTTGCGGCGGTTCGTTGGGTTAGCTGCAACCGCTGGTCGCGCCGCACGTGTCGCACTTCAGGCAAACGCCGTTGCGCACCATGGTGAACGCGCCACAATCACCGCACGGGTCGCCTTCGTAGCCCTTCAGCCGCGCGATTCGCCGCTGTTCGGCTGGATCGAGGCGGCTTGGGACTTCCGAACGCACCGCGGTTTCGATCGCCTGGGGCCGATCTACCGGTCGCCCTTTCGAAAAGCCGAGCGAATCGTGATCCTCGTGCGAGTAACCGGGCGGAATGCCCCTGACGTCCTCTCGCTCCTCTTCCTCTTCGAAGTCGAGCGCAGGCTGGCGGGGGGTGCCGACCGTGTCGCCGCGCAGGTCCTCGGGCGACACCTGCACCAGGTCCGTCCGACCGAGGTAGGACATGGCGAGTTCGCGGAAGATGTAGTCAATCACCGATGTGGCGACCTTGATGTTGTCGTGCCCCTGCACCGGCCCGTTCGGCTCGAAGCGCGTGAACACGAAGGCTTCGACGTACTCCTCAAGAGGAACGCCGTACTGGAGCCCCAAGGAAATGGAGATCGCAAAGCAGTTCATCAGCGAGCGGAAGGCCGCACCTTCACGGTGCATGTCAATGAAGATCTCGCCGAGGGCCCCGTCGTCGTATTCGCCCGTCCGGATGTACACCTTGTGGCCCGCCACGCGCGCCTTTTGCGTGTAGCCGCGCCGTCGCGCCGGCATCAGGCGACGCTTCGAAATATAGCGGTAGACCAGCTTCTGCGCCGCCGCGTGGACCTCCGAATCCACCGTGCCTGGTTCGGCCAGCACGGGAATCGGGGCGCTTGGAAGGTCGCCCAGCGACGCTTCCAGAATGGCAGCGGCCGCGTCGTCTACGGAGGAGTTGAGGGGTTGGCTGAGTTTCGAACCATCCCGATAGAGGGCGTTCGCCTTGAGACCCAGTTTCCAAGACAGAAGGTAAGCCTCGGAGACCGCTTCGATGGTGGCATTCGAGGGCAAGTTGATCGTCTTGCTGATCGCACCCGAAAGGAACGGTTGGGTGGCGGCCATCATGCGGATATGGCCTTCTGCGGAGATGTACCGCGTGCCTTTGGCCCCACACTTGTTGGCGCAGTCGAACACGGGGTAGTGCTCTTTGGCCAGATGGGGCGCGCCTTCGATGGTCATCGTGCCGCACGCGTATTCGTTCGCGGCTGCGACTTCGGCTTTGGTGAAGCCCAGTGCCGCCAACATGTCGAAGCCGAAGTCGTCCAACTGTGCATCCGAAAAGCCCAGCTTGGCGCGGCAGAACTCCTCGCCGAGATTCCATTTGTTGAACGCGAACTGGATGTCGAACGAACTCTCCAAGGACGCTTCCAACCTCTGGAGCGCTGCGTCGTCAAACCCTCGGTCTCGCAACGTCTGGTGGTTGATTCCCGGGGCGTCTCGCAGCGTCTTGTGTCCCACGCAATAGGCCACGATGTCCTCGATCTGTTCGACGCCATAGCCGAGCTTACGGAGGGCGGCCGGCACCGATTGGTTGACGATCTTGAAGTACCCGCCTCCTGCCAGTTTCTTGAACTTCACGAGGGCGAAGTCCGGCTCCACGCCCGTCGTGTCGCAGTCCATGACTAGACCGATGGTGCCCGTGGGCGCCAGAACCGTGACCTGCGCGTTGCGGTACCCATGTTGTTCCCCAAGTTGCAGGGCGCGGTCCCAGGCCCTGCGCGCCGCGACGAGCAGATCGGTGGGGCAACGATCCGAGCTGATGCCGACCGGCTTCACGCTCAGACCCTCGTAGTCGTCCTCCAAGGCGTCGTACGCAACCGACTTGTGGTTACGGATCACGCGGAGCATGTCCTTGGCATTGCGCTTGTAGCCTGGGAACGGGCCCATCTCTCGCGCCAACTCGGCACTGGTCGCGTAGGATTCGCCGCCTAGAATCGCCGTCAACGCACCCGCGATCGCGCGAGATTCTTCGCTATCGTACGGCACAGCCTGCCGCATGAGCAGAGCACCCAGGTTGGCGTAGCCCAGTCCCAACGTGCGGAACTCGTAGCTGAGCTTCGCGATCGAAGGGCTTGGAAACTGCGCCATCAGCACGCTGATCTCCAGCACAATAGTCCAAAGGCGAATGGCATGGCGATAGCCTTCGATATCGAACTTGCCCGTCTCCTCGTCGAGGAACTTGACCAAGTTGATCGAAGCCAGGTTGCAGGCCGTGTCGTCCAGGAACATGTATTCCGAGCAGGGGTTGCTCGCGTTGATGCGTCCATCTACGGGGCAAGTGTGCCAATCGTTGATGGTCGTATCGTATTGCAGTCCCGGGTCTGCGCTGGCCCACGCGGATTCGCAGATCTGGTCCCAAAGCTCGCGGGCGGGCAGGGTCTTCATCGTGCGCCCATCGGTCCGACCCTTCAACGCCCATGTATCGTCCGATTCGACTGCGCGGAGGAAGGCGTCGGTGACGCGAACCGAATTGTTTGAGTTCTGGCCAGAAACGGTGACATAGGCTTCGCTTTCGTAGCCCGTGTCGAAGATGGGGAACTCGATCTCGCGGGCACCTTGGGCACCGAGTTGGATCACGCGCTGGATATAGTTCAGGCTTACCTGTGCCGTTTTGGCTTCGGCCACGGCGCGACGCAGCGAGAATCGCCGGTCGCGTAGATCGGAGAGTCG
>JACFNW010000154.1 GCA_019454665.1 Fimbriimonadaceae bacterium
GGACACGGCGAAGCGGTCGGACCGGTAAAGGATGGTGCAGTGCTCGCCCGACGAGACCCCGTCGTCGCGGCCCACGCCGACTTCGGCATAGCCGGGAACCGCGTGCCGAATCTCGGTGATCTGGGGGCGCAACGCCTCTTGTAGCCCGATGATGTCCGCCGCCTCGTGCTTCAACAACGCATAGAGCCGGTCCTTGCGGTGCGGCCACGAGTACTCGCCGTCGTTCGCCGTCGAGAACCGCACGTTGTACGACATCGCCTTCAGCGACGCCATGGGTGCGGGCGTCAAGACGGCCACCGCCGCCACGAGGGGCCACATGCCGCTACTTGACCCAATCCATGGTCATCGTGCCCGACCCCTTGGTACTGATCGTCATGCCCATGTCGGTCAGTTCCATGGTCATGTCGCTGCGCATCTTGGTCTGGTATCCGATGGTGCGGCCCGAAGACTTCTCGACCCAGTAAAGGCCGTCCATCGAGACCTTGCCCTTCGTCTTCATCGCGAAGGGAACGTCGGGATTGGCTTTCGACGGGTCGCCATCCACGAGCACGTCGCCCATGAGTTGGATCTCGAACACGACCACATCCTTGACGGTCTTTTCGCCCAAGAGCTTTGCGGTCAGTTCAGAGTCGGCCGTCATGGCCAAGTCGTTCTTGGGAATCGGAATCTTCCACGAGTCGCCGACTTTGACGTCCCTGTCGGGGAACACCACGAAGTAGGGCGTCTGCTGCGAAGAGGCGTTCATCATCTGCGCCATCGAGGCCTCGGGGCCCTCGATCTTGGTGTCGGTGATCCGACCCAGTTCGTCAATCTTGCCCTTGATGACGTAGTTGCCGGGGCTCGGCATATCGGGTGCGCCGGCCATGCCTTCGAGCTTCATCTCGAAGTCGCTGACGGCCATCTCGATGGAGGCCTTCCCGTCCTCGCCCTTCTTGCCGGTTTCGACGGCCATCTTCATGCTGGAGTTGATGGTCATCTCCTGCTGGCCCACCCCCGCCATGTCGAGCGTCTGTTTCATCTCGGACTTGATGGTGAAGACGTCCTTGCGGCTCTCGACCAGCGAAAGGCGAAGGCGAGAGGCATCTTGGAGGGCGGCCGCTGAGACGACCGAGGCGGCGACGACGATGGCGGCGATCAATGGTCCGGGCTTCATGGCGTGTTGACTCGTGATGACTGACCTATTGTAGCCGTACGGTCCGACGTAGGACCTCGTTTCATGCCTAGGACTGTCCTGCGGAGCCCGGCCAATTGACCATGACCGGACGGCCCCCGGTCGCCAGAGGATTCCGTCGGGAACCTCGCGACGAACCTGGGCGTGAATAATAGTTGCCATGAACACCAAGAATCTCCTCGTCCGGTGGCTCCAAGCCGCAGTCATCGGGTTGTTGTTGATGGGGTTGGTGGCTGGAGGCGTCGTCCTCGGGCTACGGCTGGACCGCCAGTACGGGCTCCGCGCCCTCGAGAAGAAGTTCGAGGGGATGGCGATTCCGGCGGCCGTCGAACAACCCGTCGCCGCCGCGCCAGATTTCCGCGCCGCAGCCCAAAAGGTGATTCCCTCCGTGGTCAGCATTGACAAGTACGAGGAAGTGTGGAGCTTCTTCCGAACCGAACCTGGGATTCAGCAGACCGGTTCGGGGAGCGGTGTGATCATCTCCGAGGACGGCTTCATCCTCACCAACAACCACGTGATCGAAGGCGCTGCCCAGGTCATGGTCCACCTCAACGACGGGCGCGTCGCGCAAGCCAAGGTCGTCGGGGCGGACCAATACGCCGACCTTGCCCTGCTCCAGGTCCGCGAACGCAACCTCAAACCCATCGAACTCGGCACCAGCAAGGGCTTGCAGGTCGGCCAGTGGGTGATGGCGGTCGGAAGTCCGCTCGGCTACGACAGCACCGTAAGCGTCGGCGTGGTGAGCAGCCTCGGCCGAACATTGCCCAGCCAACGCGGCAGCATTCTCGTGGACGCCATTCAGACCGACGCGGCGATCAACCAGGGCAACAGCGGCGGAGCGCTGACCGATGCGCAGGGCCGCCTGGTCGGCATCAACACAGCCATCGCCAGCATCGGCGGCGGTTCGATCGGCATCGGATTCGCGATCCCCGTGGACCGGGCCCAGCGGGTGGTGCGGGACATCACGAAGTACGGGCGTTCGCGCTACGGGACCATGGGCGTCGTGGTGGATTCGCGGCCCGGTCTGCTGAGGCGGGACACCGTTCGACGGCAACTGAGTGAACAGCTCGGCGCCGAGCCTCCCGCCGACGGACTCCTCATCCGCGAAGTGATCGCCGGCAGCGTCGCCGACAAGGGCGGCATCCGACCTTTCGACATCATCCTCGATGTGAACGGACGCAAGATCAGGGACTCGCTCGATTTCGCGATCTTCCAACTCGACAGCGCGCCCGGCGACACGGCGACGGTGAAGTTCTGGTCCCGTGGCCAGACGAAGACGGTGCAGGTACGCCTGGAAGACCGCTACGCACGCTGAGGCGCGGCGTTCTCGCCGAGGGGTGAGGACGGGCCGCCGAGTACACTCCCCGAGTGCCCGAGAGCTTCCTCACCCTCCCCATCCGAAGCGACAAGATGACCGTCACGCTCAAGATCGAGCGCGACGTCTGCTCGGTGCAGACCCCCTTCCAGAAGGTGGACATCGTGGATACGGTCGTCTTCGGACGGGCGCTCTTTCTCGACGGCCACATCCAGCTCACCGAATTCGACGAGCGCGCCTACCACGAGTGCCTGGTCCAGATTCCCCTGCTGAACCTGAAGCACCCCCGCGCGGCTTTGGTGATCGGGGGCGGCGATGGCGGCGTCATCCGCGAGATCGCGCGGCATCCCTCGATCGAGCGCATCGTGATGGTGGAGATTGACCAAGGCGTGGTGGACGCGTGCCGCCAGCACATGCCGTTCCTCTCGGACGGGGCGTTCGACGACCCCCGTTTGGACCTGCGGATCATGGATGCGTTCGAGTTCGCCAAGCACGATGCGGGCGCGTACGACCTCATCGTGGTGGACAGCACCGACCGCTACGAAGACGCCGAAGACAACCTCAGCGAGAACCTGTTCACCGAGGCGTTCTATCGCGATTGCCTGCGGCTGCTCTCGCCCAACGGGTTCGTGGTGAGTCAGGCCGACAACCACGTGATCTGCGCCGAGATGACCCGGGCCGCCTTGGACGAGTTCGCCGAGGTGTTCCCGGCAACGGGGGCGTATCAAGGTCTGGTGCCCTCCTTCGGGGGCTACTCGGGCTTCATCTGGGGCAGCAAGGGGCCCCGGTTGGGTCCGCCGAGCGCGGAGAAGTGCGAAGCCCTCGGGACGACCTATCTGAACGGGGCGACCTGCAACTTGGCGTTCAGCCCCGTTCGCTTTCGGTGAGTGCCCTCGGTCTTCCCTTGGCTTACTTGTAACGGTAGACGATGCGACCCTTGGTGAGATCGTAGGGCGAGAGTTCGAGCTTGACGCGGTCACCGGGCAGAATGCGGATGTAGTGCATGCGCATCTTGCCGCTCACGTGGGCGAGGAGTTCGTGCTCGGTGTCGTCGAGTTTGACCTTGAACCGGGCGTTCGGCAACTTCTCGACGACCGTGCCTTCCATCTCGATCGCTCGTTCGTCGTCTTCGTGGCGTTTCTTGGGCGGACCAGTGAATCTTCTTCTAGCCATAGGCAGGATGTTCCTGAACCAAGTGTACCGTTTGCCGCGCTTCGGTCAACCGGCCCAAGGCCAGAGGTGGCTCCGCGAAGGAGTCTTGTGGGTTCTGGCGAATCGAGTCCCATGCTCAGCCTGATCGCCGCCGCCGCTCTGCTTGCCGGACCCCAAGCCGGCGCCCAGCCCTACACGCCCACAGGGCCCAAGATCGTCGTCACGATGACCTACGGCAAGTCGTTCGAGATCACCACGGACCCGAAGGCTTCGCCGAAGACGGTCGCGCACATCCTCGACCTGTGCAACCGCAAGTTCTACGATCGCCAGCGCATCCACCGCGTCGAGTCGTGGGTCACCCAGTGGGGCTCCCCAGCCAGCAAGACCGAGGACCTGAAGTCCGACGCCGTGCTCTCCGGCGTTTCGGGCAAGCAGCTCCCGTTCGAGGAAAGCCAGATAGACTTCTTGGAGGGCGTGGTCGGAGTGGCGTCCACGGGGCTCCAAGTGGGCGGAGACAGTCAGTTGTTCATCCTCAAACGCGACACGGAACGGCTGTGGCGCTCGTATGCGGTGGTGGGAAAGGTCACCCAGGGAATGGACGTGGTCCGTGGCGTTCAATGGGGCGACCGAATCGCGACCATGCGCGTGGCCAAGTGAGTCTTTCGGCCCATTTCAGACACGAACGGTCCCATTGATAGGACCAGAAGGCCCACCGCACGCAACCAGTGCGCCAAGAATAAGTATCCAAGACTCTAGCCCTGAACGGCGCGCCGAGGCCCATTGAGTCCAATCGCCCACGGCCCGACGGTTCTGGCTCCAAAGTGGATTAAATGATGTTGACGAGGCCCACATGGTGAAAGACGAGATCCGAAAGATCGCCAGTCTGGTGCAAGAAGGCAAACTCAGCCCGGAAGACGCCGCCGACCTGATCGAGGCGTTCGCGCGGGCTTCCAGCCAGAATGCCGCGCCACAGGCCGAAACCCAAGCCGAAGAGCCGACGACGGCCACCGAGGAACCAGCGCCGCAAGCCCAGTCCTCTGAACCCGAGGCCCCCGGCGAAACAGCCGCCGAGGCGCCCAAAGCCGAAACGTCCACCAATGGTTGCGCTGGCGATGCCAAGTGCGCCGACCCGTTCCAGCGGCTCATTGATTCGATCGAGAAACTGGGCAAGGAAGTCGGTGAAAACGTCAACTGGGACGAGATCGCCAAGACCGCCAAAGTCTCCGCTTCCAAAGGCTTTCAGCAGCTCCGCGCCAGCGTCGAACAGATCGCCAAGAACAACTGGGGGCTCTTCTCCTCGCAAGAACTCAAGGAAGTCGTGTTGCCGCTCTCGGTGACCGAGGGCAAGCTGCTGCGCATCGAGAACCCCGCCGGCACGGTTCGCGTCCATGGCGGGCAGACGGACGCGCGCGTCAAGGCCTCCGCCCGCATCCGGGGCCGCGACGCCGAAGACGCCAAGAAGAAAGCCGAGACCTACGTCCCCGTGCTCGTCGAACTCGAGGACGCCATTCTGATTCGGCAGCCCGAGATGGGCGGCCTGACCGTGGACCTCGACATCTATGTGACCGGCCCCGTGCCCGTCGAAATCAAGACCCAATCGGGCGACCTCCACGTGACCGACACCAAGTCCTCGGTGAAGGTGATGACCCAATCGGGCGACGTGTTCCTCAAGGGCCTGGACGGCACGGTGGACATCAACCTCCACTCGGGCGATCTGGTCATCAGCGACGTCGTTTCCTCGTCCGTCGCCATCGAAAACAAGACCGGCGACATCGAACTCAAGCGCGTGGTGGGCAACATCAACGCCCGCTGCGCGAGCGGCAACTTCTCGATGAAGGAATGCTCGGGCAAGACGATCACGGTCGAATCGGTGACGGGAGACGTGCGCCTCGATCTGGTCGAGCCGATCGTGGGTGTCGTCAGCGTCCGCACGGTGAACGGCAACGCCACGCTCGCCATCTCCGATGGCAGCGATAGCCGCGTGTCGCTTTCGACGTTGCGAGGCACGGTGAGCTGCGACCTCGAGTTGCAGGACCTGGCCCGCATTGATCAGCGGGTCACGGGCCGTCTGGGCGAAGGCACAGGCTCGATCGACGTGTCTGCGGTGAACGGCGACATCGTGCTCCGCATGCGCGACCACCTCGGCTCCGCCGAGTGAGCCCCTTGAGGGTTCCGCTCCCACCGAACAGGGGTGCCACGGCCTGACCGGGCCGGTTGCTCTTCGTTCGGTGCCGACGCCTCTGCCCGGCAGGCCGTGCCTGTCTTCGCTGGTGGAAG
>JACFNW010000155.1:0-3839 GCA_019454665.1 Fimbriimonadaceae bacterium
GACCGTGTACTCCCGGTCCTCAAGAACGGTTCGGCTCGTGACCGGGAACGTCGCGAATCGCTGTCCCTCTGGAATTGTGATCAGGCTGGGGACGGTGACCACGTCGTTGTTGCTCGACTCCAGCGAAACGCGCGCGCCTCCGGCTGGAGCGGGGTTCTCCAGATCAATGCGCCCTTCGGCAGTCGCCCCGCCGAGCATGTCGAATGGTTGGATTCGCACGCTAAAGGTCGGCGGCAGGAGATCGAAGTCCACCTGCATCAGTTCGACTCCGAGCCGCGCTTCGAGCCTCAGCCGCTCGGCTGTCCACACCGGCATCGTCTGGACCGAGAACTGGGCCGTGGTTTGCCCTTCGGGAATGGTGACCGAAGGCGGCAAGGTGATGAGGTTGGTCGGCTCCCAATCACCGGACCGGTTCTTGCCGAACGCACCCAGCAGGATGGTCGCCCCACCCGCGGGAGCCGCTTCGGACAGATCGAGGCGCATCGAAACCTCTCTTCCGCCCACGGCCGATGAATCGCCGAGGCCAACAAAGAAGCCGATCAGCATGGCAGGCGCGAGCCGGAGCCGAAAGATGCCGCGACCATAGGTGGCGCAGTTCAGGTAGCCCGTTCCCGGAACGTACTCCAAGTGTCGTACTTCAACGCCGGGCATTCCGAGAATCTGCGTGGCGTTTTTCCACGTTGCGCCGGCATCGGTCGTCATCAAGACGCCTACATCGGTGCCGACGTACCAGGTGGTCTGGGGGTATGCAGGGTCGCGCTCGACCGAGTTGGCCGGGATATCGGGAAGCGTACTCCAACCAGACCCGTCTCGAACCTCCCACGTGGCATCGGTCGAACCGACCGACGTTCCCGTAAGGCTCACGTTGAACAAGTGGCCGCCTCCAACGCCGCCAAAGGTCACCAGCATCGAGTTGAGGTTGCTCGGGTGAAGGTGGATGTCGGTGATGGCTCGCTTGGGAGTGATCGGCTTGGTGAGGTCCTTCACCGCTCCGGATTGCGTATCGCCCACGAACAGTTTCCCACCCCACGTACCGATATAGATGCGGTTGGTGGAGCCCAAGGGAATGTGGAGCGAGCGGATGCACTCGGCCGAGGTTGGGACCTTCACGACGGTTCCCGTCCATGTGCCCGTTGCGTTGTTCCAGCGGTGGACGGCATAACCGCCCGCCACATACAGGTGGTCGGGGTTGTTGCGATCCAACTCCATCGGAGCAATGAACGTATACGTTGCGCCGGGCGCCTTGCCGATGTATCCCGGTCGGACGTCCGGGTCCCAGTCCGCCCAAGCGTTCGTCGTCCGATAGATCTGCCCATATTGGTGGGACGAGTACTGGACCATGGGATTAGCAGGGTTGATCGCTGCATAGCCGCCATCGCCGAAGTTGACCGCTCCCCAGTGGTTCAGATCGCCCCATGCCCCTTGGGTCGAGGTGGACGCGGTCGCATTGTCCTGCAAGCCGCCGATCATGACGTCGGGGTGGGTTGGATGGAAGGCTGCGTGGTAGAACATCGTGGTCGGCAGCCCGCCTCCGATCATTTCGACCGTGGGCTCGCCCGCCAAGTCGAGGGTCATGAGAAACGCGCCGCCATCCGAGCCGACAAACAATTGATTCGGACGGTGCGGGTTGTTGACCAAAACGTGGAAATCGCAATGCAACCGGGCGGGCGAGCCGTTGTACGTCGCACCCACTGGTCCTTCGACATGGGTCAGGCCAAGGTCGGTCCACTCCCAATCGGATGCCGCCTCCGGATTCTTGCAGATGAACAGGCCGGACTGTCCCACCACCAGGGCTTCGCTCTCCGATGCCGCGATCCGGACTGATTCGATGCAGAAGTTGTAGGTCACCTGTTTGAACCAGTCGTCCTTGAAGTCGCCCGTGATGTTGATCCAGGTGTCGCCGCCATCATCGGTCCGCCATATCCTGCGCCCGTCGCTGACCAGGACGTAAGCGCGCAGCGCGTCCACTTGGGAGGCTGCGACTCGGGCTTTCTTGGCACCATTCGAGGAGCTCACGCTCGTCTTCTTGAAGCTGAGCCCGTTGTTCCTGGAGACCCAGACTTCCACTCCGCCTTCGAACACGCTTCGCGTGGCGTAGATCAACCGTTGACCCCTTCCGTCGGGGATCGAGAAGTCCACATCGCTCCAGTCTCCGTTGGGCAGCGCGACCAGCGGTTGGCCATCCAGATGAGGCGCGTGCCACGTGTCGCCTCCATCGGCCGTGCGCCGAATCCGGCCGTCCTTTCCTTCCTTGCCAGAGGTTGCCAGGAGGATGTCGGGGTTGTCCGGATGGATGACCACATCGCTGACCGGGCCTTCGCCTGCGGCAGCCGGTTGAACTTGCCACCAGAAGCCAGGCGTGTTGGTCGTCCGCATGATGCCGCCGTAGTAGACCGACGCGCCGACGTAGTCCCCGGTGCCGGCCCACAAGCGGGCCGGGTTGCCGGGGTGAACGGCGACCGCGCTGCTCATGGCCGAGCCCCAGCCGTTGTTGAGCGAGTGCCAGTTCAAGCCCCGGTCGTTGGTTCGGAAGATGCCGCCTCGGGCGGTCACGATCATCGTGTTCTCATCGTTCGCGTCCCAGACCATCGAGTTCAGGCGTCCGCTCACCGGCGAGGGTCCGGACCACAATCGCAAGGCGGTGTCCATGTTCTTGGGGCCGACGTACTCCCAGTCGCCGATGGGCAACCTTCGCCCGCGTCCCGGACCTCGCTCGCGCGCCGGCTCGAGCCGATCCATGACCCGCGCGGCCTCCTCGTAGTGGCTCGCGCTGATCTTGAAGTCGGGGTAGAGCTTGTCAACCATGTACCACTCGTGGGCTTCTTTCCAATCGTTCTCGCGGGACAGCTTCTCAAGGCGTTCTCGAAAGGCCGTTTCTGGCGGCTCTTCGACCGAGGATGCGGTGTGACGCGGCCCAGCCACGATGGGCAGGAATGCGGCGGCCACGGCGAGAACACCAAGTCCGGCGAAGAGCCTACGGTACATAGGGCCGATTGTGGGTTCTACCGTGCGGTTATGTCAACCTTTGATGGAGCCAACTTGTCTGCTGGCATCGGTCAGGCGACTCTTCCGTCCGTGCCTTGTTCTCGCAGTTTGACGGCTACGGACAAGTGCTTCTCGGTGACTTGCTCGCTGCCCGCAAGGTCGGCGATGGTCCGGGCGACCTTCAGGATGCGGTCGAAGACTCGGGCCGAGATGTTCATTTTGTTGACGGTGAGCTTCATGAACCGCTCGGAGGCTTCATCGAGCGGGACCATCTCGCGAATCTCTCGCGGCGTCATACGGCCGTTCAGTCGCGTCGGCCCTAGTCTTTCGCGTTGGACCGCGCGCGCCCGCATCACGCGTTCGCGGATGGTCGCGCTCGATTCGCCATCGGGTTTGTTGAGGAGCTCGTCCGGCTTGACCCGAGGGACGTGCAAGTGGATGTCAATGCGGTCCAGCAGCGGCCCGCTGATGCGGCTCGCATACCTCCCGCACGTGGTGGGCGACGAGACGCAGTTGGCCTCTGGCAAGCCTTTGAATCCGCACGGGCAGGGATTCATGGCACCGATCAGGATGCAATCGGCGGGGAAGGTCAGGGACGAGTGGACTCTAGAGACCGTGACGACCCCATCTTCGAGCGGTTGGCGCAACGCTTCCAGGACGGCGCGGTCGAACTCGGGCATCTCGTCCATGAACAGCACGCCTTTGTGCGCCATGCTCACTTCCCCGGGCTTAGGGACCTTGCCGCCTCCCACCAGCGCCGCGTGGCTGGCCGAGTGGTGCGGGCTTCGGAAGGGTCGCTCCCAAACCAACCCACGCTTGTCGCCCATGCGGCCTGCCGCGCTGTGGATGCGCGT
>JACFNW010000155.1:3849-5862 GCA_019454665.1 Fimbriimonadaceae bacterium
ATCGTTGGAAAGCGGCGCGCCAGCATGGTCTTTCCCGAACCGGGAGGACCGACCATGAGCAGGTTGTGGCCGCCAGCCGCCGCGATTTCCAGGCCGCGAATGGCCGATCCCTGCCCTTTGACGTCGGAGTAGTCCACGCCATAGTCGGGTTCGCCCTGCCGCTCCTCCTCGCTGAACCGGTAGGGCTCGATGAGCCCAAAGCCCCCGAGCAGATCAACAAGGTCGAGCAGGGACTTGAGCCCAAACACCTCCAAGCTGGTCACCACGGCAGCCTCGGGTGCGTTGGCCTCGGGGACGATCAGCCGCTTGAAGCCCTTCTCGGCGGCCATCAGGGCCACGCTGAGCGCCCCGTCCACGGGGCGCAACACGCCATCCAGGCCCAACTCGCCCAGGATCAGGGTGTCCTTGACCGATTCGTGAGGAATCGCGCCGACCGAGGCCATCACGGCAGTGGCGATGGGCAGGTCGAGCGACGGACCTTCCTTGCGGATGTCTCCCGGCGCCAGATTGCACAGGATCTTGCGGTTGGGGAAGTGGATGCCGCAGTTGATCATGGCGCTGCGGACGCGCTCGCGGCTCTCCTCGACGGCCTTGTCGGGCAGACCGACGAGGATGAACTGAGGCGTCGCCCCGCCGACTTCCATTTCGACGACGATGGGCACGGCCTCGATTCCGACCAGCGTCGCGGCGTGCACCTGCGCAATCATCTCAAGGAGGTTATCCCAAGAGGCCCCGAATTCCTGCCTCCGTGGTCCGATATGGGATACACTGAGCCGAATTCGGGCGTCCCCGCCCGTTCGAGAGCCTAGCCATGAGCGAAAATATGGACAAGTTCCGAAGTTTGGACGGAAGCGAGGCCTTGGTGGACAAGCCGTTCATCAAGATCGTGTTTCAGCATGGGCGTCCGGACGAGGTGGGGATCAACGGTTGCCGGATCGAGGACGTGATTGACGTGCTGGTCGAGCGTCTTCTGGACTTCCAGGGTCGTGATTTGGCCTGCGAAGAGAACGCGACGGCGCTGTACCACCTGAACATCGCCCGCGAGGCGCTCGTGCTGCGTCGGCGACGTCGCGAACAGCAGAATGTGCTAGGCACTCAGGCATCGCACCGAAGCCGCTGACGCAACCAATTCTCGTGATCTCACGTCTACTATTTGGACCGTGATCGCAAGTCAGCCACCTCCATTGAGTCGCACCCGTCCAGGTGTGGCCGCTGGGCGCATGATCGATCTGTTTTGTGGCGCTGGCGGAATGTCCCTCGGTTTTCACCGTGTCGGGTTCCGCCCGGTTCTCGCGATAGACATGGATTCAGCCTCGATCGCGACTTATCGGGCCAACTTCGGCGACCATGCCCATGTGGCGGACATCGTCAAACTGGTCGAAGGCGCGTTCGGGGCCATTCCCCGCGCCGATCTTGTGATCGGCGGTCCGCCTTGCCAGGGGTTCAGCCTGCTCAACAAGAAGAAGGTCGGCGATGCTCGACGCCAACTCTGGCGACCCTACTTGGAGGTCGTTCGGGCGAGCGGCGCGCAGGCATTCGTGATGGAGAACGTACCTCAGTTGCTGGACTCGGACGAGTTTCAGGAGATCTTGTTCGAGGCACAGCAACTCGGATTCACCGTTGTCTCGGCCAAGCTGCTGGCCGCTGACTACGGCGTCCCTCAAAGGCGGACGCGGGCATTTGTCGTAGGTGTCCTCGAAGGCGACCCGCGCAAGTCGTTTCCACCGGTGCCTACGCACGAATCTCCGAACGAGTCAGGCGGAAACCTCTTCGACGCGTTTCCGGATCGGCTGCCTTGGCGAACTGTCCGGGACGCTATCGGGGAGCTTCCCCCACCCGTTGGAACAAGCGTGAGCGCCGAGCCGAGTCCGCTCGACCTGCATTTTGGCCGCACGCCAACCGAGACCAGTCTGGCGCGGTACCAAGCGATTCCCGAGCAAGGGATGAACCGAGAGGACCTCTTGCGTCGAGCGCCTCACTTGACCCCGAAGTGCTGGATCAACAAGAAGGGCG
>JACFNW010000156.1 GCA_019454665.1 Fimbriimonadaceae bacterium
AACTCCTTCCGCTCGTCGCAGGTCTTCGAGCGTCGCACCCGGGACATCGGCGAGCCCCAGACGCAGGGCGGCGGACGCGCTCTCGAAGAACCGGGCCAGTTCGGTCGAGGACTTGCTCTTGGAGAGTTCGTCTTGGCTCAGGAACACGGCGCCGTCTCGGTCGGCGTCCTTCGAGGAGACGGACCGCACCACGAGGGAGACGTTGCCCACCCGCTCGCTCAGCACGCGTTCGAGGTTCGCGACGCGCGTCGAATCGAACGGGGTCGGTGTAAGGACCACGGCCACGACGCGCGGTCCTTCCGGGGTCCTCTCGATGCGTACGGCGTCCAGCTGGGCGCCGAGCGATTGCCGCATGGCCTCGGCCAGCGTCTCGCGCACCGCGCTCTCGAAGTGTTTTTGCGAAACCGATTCGACCAGGGTCCGCGTCATGAAGAAGCCCATCAGGACCAGCAGCAGGGCGCTCCACCCGAAGCGGCGGAAGACGGTGTTGCCGTCAATATGGAATTGGAATCCGCCCCCGGACCACGCATGGAACGCGAACACCGCCGCCGCCGCCAGTTCGATCGCCAAGAAGTTCGCCGCGAACAGGAGAAAGGCACCCAATCCCTGAGCGGCGAGCCCCGCCGCGAAGCACAGACCGGACGCCGCCAGCGGCGGGACCAGGGCCGTGGCGATGGCCACCCCGGCGATGGACGCCTCGATGCGCTTGTTGAGCTGGGCGTACGCGCCTGCCGCACCCGAGGCCAGAGCCACGATGATGTCGTACACCGTGGGCGACGTTCGGGCCATGATCTCGGAGCCGAAGTCGGGTCGCAACGGCACCAAGCCGATCAGGAACGCGGTGCCCAGCACCACCAACACGCCGGTGGCCTCGGCCACCGTGGCATCGAACACCAAGCGTCGGTCGCCCCGCACCAACGCCAGCGCGATTCCGAAGATCGGGCCCATGAGCGGGGCGACGAGCATCGCGCCGATCACCACGGCTGTACTGTTGGCCAGGAGGCCGTAGGCGGCGATCGTCGTCGAGAGCACCGCAAGGGCGTAGAACCCCCTCGTTGGGCAACTCGAGGCGGCGACTTTCTCCCGAAGCTCATCGGGCGACTTGAGGGCGTTGGCGTTCATGAGAGCGACTCCAACGGGTAGCGGAGACGTCCCATAATGTACTTCGTCTGCGTTTGTCTCGGTCGCAACCAGTGGTCCGAGGCGAACCCGCCGGAAGAAAGACGCCATGCGACGGTGGGTTGCCAGATATGGGCTCGGGGCGGCACTTTGGATGCCGGTCTTGGGGCTTGCCCTTTGGGGCGGCTCGTACGCGCTCACGCTCGCCAGCACGTTGACGGCCTCCGGGACTCCGATGAAGGCCGCGCTCGCGACCCAAGAGGGTCCTCTCGAACTCGCCGCACGTTCTCTCACGTTCGATGCGCGCCAAGGCGTCGCCGTCGTGTCCGGCTTGCAGGTGCGCGACAGCCGTGGAGTGTTGCTGGTTTCCGCCGATCGCGTCTATGCCGAGCTCCCGTTTCCCGGATCGCGGACCTACGGTCGGGTTCGGGTGAACGAGGCCTTCGCTTTGGTGGAGCGACTGGAGGACGGCACGTTCCTTTTTGAGCGGTTCTTCCCCAAGCGCGACACCGGCGAGGCGCCCGTGCCCTTCGCGATCGAAGCGGCGGATTCGCGGGTCCGGTACGTGGATCGGACGGCGACTCCGCCCTTGGTGGCCGACCTGCGCGTCCCGTGGTCGCGGGCGGACAACGAAGGCGAGACGACCTTCATCGCGATGGAACGCGCCTCGATGGAGGGGGTCGAAGGGACGACCTCGGGTCGCTTGGTCATCCGCCCCAGCGGCGTCGAGTGGTCCGGTGGTCTGAACGGACTCGACGTCGCTCGGGTGTGGCGGTCGGCTCGCCGCGTTCGGGAACTCAAGGACTTGCTGGACGAGCGGCGCTACGATGCCGACCGAATGCTCGTGGATGGCGCCTTTGTGGCCAAAATGCCTTGGAACGCGTACGGGCAGTTCCGCGCCGACATCGTCGCACGAGGCGAGCGGTTGCTCGCGGATGGCGAGCGTGTTTCCACCGTTCGGTATCAGGGTTACCTGTCGGACGTCTCCGCCCAAGGCGTCCTCGAGGCCGGGTTGCCTGGGGCGCGGGTGGCGTTCGATGGGTCGGCTCGCTGGGATCGGGGGCTGCTGGTCAACGGCAAGATCGAGGCCGATGCGGCCCGTCCGGAAGCCCTTCCCGCCACGTTCCGCAAGGCGCTGCCCGAGGGCGTGACGTTCGAGGATTCGCAGGCAAGGGGCGTCTTGACCGTGAGCGGGGACCGCGTGGACGGGCGATGGATGGTCTCGGCGAACCGACTCACGGCCCAGGGCCAGACGCTGAACCGCCCGATGGGCGAGGTGGCCCTTGCCGGCCAGCAGGTCGCCGTGCACCTGACGCAATCCGATTGGGACGGTGTGGCGTTGGCGGGCCGGTTCGACGCCGACCTGAAGACGGGGCGGTTGGCCGGCCGTTTCGAGCGCGTCGAGGTGGATCTGCGGGACTTGGGCGTTCGATTCGGCGCCGAAGGCTTGGAGGGGCACGGGGCGGTGACGGCCTCGGTCTTGGGCACGTTGGATCAGCCCGAGATCCGCGTCGAGGCCGCAGGCTCCGGGCTCTACGCTTCGCCCGATTTCGCACGCCCCCTGGCAGGCGAGTGGTCGTTCTCGGGCGCGTGGAAGGGCGGCTTGCTGACGGTGGATCGTGCCGTCGTCGCGGGGCCCTTTGGGGCCCTCGCGGCTGCGGGCGCCCTTCCGACGGATGGGCCCGATTCGGACGACTGGTCGGCGCGATTCGCCGGCGCCGCACTCGACGTTCAGGGTTGGGACCTCGACCCGGACCTTGTGCAGGCGTGGCAGGAGACCGGGATGGCGGGCAGGGCCTTCCTCGATGCGTCGGTGGCCACGGAACAAGGTCGTGCCGTGGCGCGGGGCCGAATCGAGGGCTTCGGGTTGGCTGTGGGAGACCTCAGCGTTCCGTTCGTCGCAGCCGATTGGCGTTTGGACGGGTTGAACCTGTCCTTGCCCGCCATCCGGGCCTTGACACCGCTCGGATCGGTCGAGGCCCTGCTGCACGCGGATTTGGCGACCCGGGCCATCGAGGGCTTCCTGACCACCTCGGTCGTCCAGGTAGACCGCTACCGGGAGGACTTGATCGGCGACGCGTGGGTGGATTCGGCGCGGATCATGGGGTCGCTCGATGCACCGGTCGTGTTGGGCGTGGCGAAAGGGTCCGGCCTGCGCTATGGCGGCGTCGTGATCGAGTCGGCGGTGGCGCCGTTCCTTTGGCAGGGCGGCATGCTGTTTGTCCAGGCCGCGACGGCGCAGGCCGCCGGTGGCCGATTGGACGTCAACGGTGGGTTCGACCCGGCTACGCGGAGCGGTCAGTTCGACCTTGCGATGGAAGGAGTTGATGTCAAGGCGTTCGCCGGGGGGGCTTCCACCCTTGACATGAGCGCGCGCCTGTCCGGCATCGTCTCTGCGAGCTTCGACGATGGGGAGTTGAGCCAAGCCGCGGGGCAGGGGTTGATCTCGGAGACCCTCTTGGGCGCGTCCGCGCTGCCCGACGGCCGTTGGTGGCTGCGGCACGGGCCGGGCGGCCTCGATGGCGCACTCGAGATACCCGGCGACCAGCGTCTGGCGATCCGTTTGGACGATTTGGACCTGAATGCCAAGCAAGGGACGCTCGCGCTCGACGCCGCCGACTTCGACCTCGCGACGCTGGCAACGGCGTTCGAGCCTTGGGCGCCCGAAGCGCAGCGGCCGCTCATGCGTACGGTCAAGGAGTTTGGGGGCCGCATCTCGGTTCAGGCTTCCGCCAGCGGCGCGATGGACACCCCGGCGGTCGTCCTGGAGTCGCTGTCGGTCCAGAACATGACGTACCGCGATCAGGCCATCGGCGGCATCGTCGCCCGAGGCGCCAGGTCTGGCGAGGGGCTTTGGACGCTCGACCAGTTCCGGTGGGACCGGGGACTCGACCCCCTGGGTCAACCACTTCCCGGTCTGGTCCTGTTGAGCGGTACCGCCGAAGAGCGGGGCAACGTCGAGATAGACGGCGAAGTGTCCAATTTGGACCTTGAGTGGTTGCACCGATTGGTACCAAGTCTGCCCGCTCTCAAGGGGCGTGCGGACCTCTCGGTGGCCGTGGGGGGGTCGGTGGACGATCCCGTTGCCCGGGCCAGTCTGCGGACGGAGAACCTCGCCTTGCGACCGGGGGCCGATCAATCCGAACTGAGCTTCGGTTTGAACGTGGACACCATCGAGTACCGCAACAGGTGGCTCCACGCCGAGCGTGGGAGGTTTGTCTACAACGGGGCGTCTGGTTTCATCGAGTCATTCGACGCGGACCTGAGCCGCGGCTTCGACCTGGACGGACGTGAGGCCCTGAAACTGATCCTCGACGTGCCCGAACAGGGCTTGGACCCGTTTGCGGCGACGCTGGCGGCGCAAAAGGTGCAAACCGAAGGGGCTCGGGGTTCGGCTCGTCTGCAGGTCGAGCGCAACTCGGGGCAGTGGGGTGTGCAGGGGAACGTCAGGTTGTGGGGAGACCGGATCACCGCCCTGGACGGTCGAATCGAATCGCGGCAGGCCGAGCTGCGGCTGGATTTGCTCAAGGGCGAGAACTCCTCGCTTGTGACCGATGTGGCGTTCGAGGCGCGGCGCGGCAAACAGGCGGGAACGTTCCATGCGATGCTCGCTGTGCCATTCGACGGTCTCCTCGAGGCACTGGTTCGAGGCACCACGGCGCTCGACGACTTGCCGGTGGTGGGCAGCTACTCCGCCCAACCCATCGAGTTCGAGTTCAGCGATCCCGGCATGGGCGTTTTCGGCACGATCCTCGACGGCAACGGTCTGATCTCCGGTCGGTTGCGAACGCCCCACGTCTCGGGCAACCTGACGTTGCGCAACACGTTCTACCGAGCCCCCGATGCGTTTTCCGAGGCGGCGGCGGCTGCGCCGTTCCCCATCAACCCAACGTTCGACATCGCACTGGAAACGCTGGGCTCGCTCGGTGTGCGCGCAGCGGGCGCGCAAGTGTTGCTCGATGGCGCGGGGACGTTGACCGGGTCGCTTCAGCGTCCACGCTTCGATTCGACGCTCCACGTCGTGGATGGATTTGTCCAACTTCCCACAGGAAGAATCACACTCGAAAAGGATACTGGCACGATTGACCTGCGGTACGACGGTTCGCAGGCCGAACCGTTGCCCGAGCTGATTCTGCGCGATGTGCAGGCTTTCACCTATGTGACCGCGCCGTTCGGGCCGGAGGAAATCCTGCGGTACCGGGTCATGCTGGAGATTGACGGCGACCTGCTCGCCTCGGACGATTGGACGTCCATCGTGCGCACGAGCAGCGACCCGGACGGGCTCTCGCGGGCCCAAGTCATGTCGCTCCTCGGGCAAAGCGATTTCTTCAACAACCTGCAGGTGCGCGGTGTGGACCAGCGCTTCATCAGCGACGCTCTGACGCGGTTCGCCTTGCCCTCCTTCCTCGATCCGATCACCGACAAGCTCGGTCGTTCGATAGGATTAGACTATCTTTCCGTTGATTACCATAACATTTTGGGCACTTCGGCTACGTTGGCGAAATCGTTCGGGAACGGGTTGATCCTTCAGGCTCGTAGACAACTCTCGGACCCGATTGACGGCATCCGCCGCTACGATGTCCGGTTGAGCTACCGCATTCCGGTGCGGACGCGGTGGCAAGACCGCGTGACCTTGAGCGTGGGCTTCGATCATCTTCGCCCTTGGAAGGTATCGCTCCAGGTTTCGAAACGTCTGTAGTGCGGTGCGGCTTCGGCTTTCGGG
>JACFNW010000157.1:0-2756 GCA_019454665.1 Fimbriimonadaceae bacterium
TGACGCCCGGAAAGTCTGGCCGGGCTCCTCAGCGGTTCGGGTTCCCCGCAGAGCCAGAACTTCGCTCAGTGCCCACGCGGCGACACCAAGATCGTCCAGCCACCCGATCACCAACAGGGGATCGGGAAGCAGGTCGATCGGCGACACCAGATACGCCAGGGCCAAGACGCCGACCATCCAAGCGGCGCGGCGTCTCGACCGGAGCGATCGGAAGATCAGCGGCAGCAAGCCCCAGCGCTTCATGATGCTAGGACTCGCCGCCGCCCCACCGGGTTGCGCACGAGGGACCTAAGTCAGTCGCACGCGCCGTACCACGTGCCCGACCACGAGTCTGGGTTCTCCTCGCCGGAGCGGCGGCCTTCGGGGTTTACGCGGCTCTGGTCGAACGCCCCCGCCGACGAGATGTTTTTGGCATGCCCGTCGAAGAAGATCATCGAGCCCGTGCGCGAGCCCCACTGGCGGTAGTAGTTGTAGGGCGGCTCGCAGTCGTAACCGTATCGAGCGCAGTCGGTGTCCACCGCGCGGCTGAAGAAGGGGAACATCTCCAGGCGCATGATGCGCGTCTCGGTCGGGTACTCGACGCCCGAATCGGTGACCACGCGGGTGAAGTCGTAGGGCTGGTTGTTGCCCGTGGATTCGCCCGCGATCACGGTGTACATGCACTGGGTGAAGCGGTAGGAACTCCCGTAGGCGGCCCAGTAGGTGGTCGCGCCGGGGACGTCCTGCGCTGTGTACGGGCCACCGTTGTCGAGCGGGCTGCGGAAGATCTCCTGGCTCTTGGTGTAGGGCAAAAGGCCGACTTCCACTCCCTTGTGGCCAGGTTGCCAGGCCGGCGGCTGGCTGTTGTAGGCGTAGAAGATGGGCATCGTGTCGTCGTGCTCGGCGACGTATATTCGCACGGCCAGCCCGATTTGGCGGGCGTTGCTCAGGTCTTGGGTTTGGCGGGCCGACTCCTTGGCCTGGGCGTAGACGGGGAAGAGGATGGCTGCGAGGATCGCGATGATGGCGATCACGACCAGCAGTTCGATCAGCGTGAAGGCTTGCTTGTTCATGGGCGACGTCTCCAAGCGCGAACAAGGCCGCCATCGCATTCGATTGCGAGGACGGCCTGCTTGGGGCACACGCGCGTCGCTCCGCAATCCCTACGCCGGTACGAACCGGATCAGGTTCCAGGGGTCACTCCGCGTCTGCCTCGGAGACTCTCAGCCCGTTACGGGCTCCCCCAGCGGGCAAAGCCTTGCCAACGCTATGTGGTTGTCGCTTCTATTCTACGCGCATCGCGTGGGTTTGTGTGGGTTCGGAATGGGACTCGCCGTGCGGCGGCGGCGTCTCGAGGATGCCCTTCAAGGTCATGAGGCCGATCATCAGGCACACCGCCGTTCCGGCCACGATGATCGAGGCGCGCATCGCGGGGTGTCGCGAAGGCGACCGATCTAGCCACGGCAGGAACAGCATCCCGAGGCTGATGAGACCGGGGACAATCACCGTGGCAACGACCTCGAAGCCCTGCGGCATGATCTTGAGCAGTTCGTAAAGCCCCAGGAAGTACCACTCGGGCCGAGGGCTGAAGTCGGTGCCCGCCGGGTCGGCCATGGCCTCGATGGCGGGTGGGAAGGCCGCCGCCAGGTACACCAGCATGCCAAGACCCACCAACACCACGACGGCGTCCCGGAACAACTGAACGGGGAAGAACGGCACCGGTTTGCCCTTCTGCGGCAGTACGGGTCCGGCGATGTGCAACCGGCGCACGAGATAGAGGTGGAGGGCGGTGAGACCCATGAGCGCTGCGGGAAGCAGCATCACGTGGATGGCGTAGAAGCGCGTGAGCGTGAGCGCCCCGACTTCCTCGCCGCCACGGATAAGGACGAGCAACTCGTGGCCCACAAAGGGAACAGTGGCCGCGATGCGCGTGCCGACGACGGTCGCCCAATACGCCTTCTGGTCCCACGGCAGCAGGTAGCCCGTGAACGAGAAGCCCAAGATCACGTTGAAGATCAACACGCCGACCAACCACGTGAGTTCGCGCGGCTTCTTGTACGAGCCCCAGAAGAACACACGCATGATGTGCAGCACGGTGACCACCACGATCAGGGTCGAGCCCCAAACGTGCAATCCCCGGACGAACGAACCCAGAGGAACCTGTGTGGTGATGTGCACCACGCTCTCGTAGGCGCTCTGCGGGCTGGGCGCATAGAACATGGCCAGGGCAAACCCCGTGACGAACTGGAACATCAGGAGCGTGAGCAACAGGTTGCCGAGCGTTTGCCACCAGCCGACTCCGGGCGGCATGGGCTCGTCCAGGTTCTTGCGGACGAACCCCCACCAGCCGAGGCGCAGGTCGGTCCAGTCGCGGAGCGACGGCCGCTCGACGCGCAGCTCTTCCACCGGCTCCATCGGCGGATGCGTGACGTCGGCGGGCTTTTCGGGTGTGATGACTTCTCTCGCCATGACCTATGCGTTCCTTTGCACAAACACTTGGCCGTCGCGGACTTCGACAGCGTGACGGAGGAGGGCTTTGGGGGGTGGTCCGGACACCACGTTGCCGTCGGTATCGAACACGCCGCCGTGGCACGGACACAGGTAGCGGCCCTGCTTCTCCTGGTACTGCACTTTGCAGCCGAGATGGGTGCAGGCGGGGTCAATGGCGACAACCTCGTTCTCCTCGCGCTTGAGGAACAAGGCGTAGCGGTGGTCGGCCATGGTGTAGCCGTCCTTGACGCGCACGACGTAGGTGACTTCCCTGGTCTTGCCCGGCT
>JACFNW010000157.1:2766-5801 GCA_019454665.1 Fimbriimonadaceae bacterium
GGGCACCCACTCCTTCTTCGTCCGGGCCTTGAGCGGCGAACCCAGGAATCCGAGGACGGGTCCGAAGACGGCGCCGAACACGGCCAGGTTGATGGCCCCGATAGACCAGGCCATCACTTTGCGTCGGCTGACGGTCAGGCTGTCGTCCTTTTTGTCGCAGTTGTTGCAGTTGCGGCACTCACACATGGGCAGATTCTCTTTAGGGGTAGTAGCGGATACGGAAGTTGTCGGCGTTCTCGGGGTCCACGCGCTTGAGCAGGTCGTACGCGATGCGCTGGGTCTTGTGGTCGCGGCCGGGCGAGGGTTCGCGGCGGAAGCCCAGGTCCTTCTCGCTGGCCACGATCGCCTCGACCAGAGCGGTGCTTGCCGCCAGAACCGGCACGACGAACACGTGGTTGAATCGGGTGAAGGGGGCTGTGGCGATCAGCAGACCCACGGAAGCGAGGTGGTAGAGGTAGATCGGCATGATCCAACCCGCTGCCCCCACCCGATTCAGCTCCATCGTCATGAACCCGCTCACCACGGTGTGGAGCAGCAGGTTCACGAAAAGGAAGTCGCGCCCCATCGTCAAGCCGTTGTCGATGTAGCGGTCGGTCTTGTAGCGGTAGAACACATAGACCACGCCCGTCAAGAGCGCTGCGCCACACAACAACAGGAACGCCTTGAGCGGGTGCGTCGGCGCGAGGTCGCCGCGTTGGGGGTTGACCACCTGCATCAAGACGTCGCCCAGCATGAGACCGAGGAAGCCATACAGCATCAGCCCGTGCTTGAACCACCTTGCCTTGTTCGTGCGGTAGAGGCTCGCGACCAACAGCCCATCCACGATCAGCGAACGCAGGAACACCCACGTCGCTTTGCCCCATCCGAAGCGCGCGATCTTGGGCCTGAGGCCCTTGAACCCCGCATTGCCGAGCCAGTACGCCAGGACGCGGATGCCGAATACGGCCGCGAACAGGGTCACGAACGAGAAGAAGATCGCCATGTTGCGCGTCGTGAGCAACGAGCCGACCTTGAACGCGATGGGGATCTGCGATTCGTCCCACTCCATGCCCTGCAACTCGACGCGCATGGCTTCGACTTGGTCGTCGGGCAACGCAGTGGCCGGGGTGCCGGGCATCATGCCACGGCCCTTGCGCACGATGCCCAAGAACTCGTCCTCGGTCATCTTGGTCTTGACGATGGGCGGTCCCAGTCCGCCCATGGCCTTCATGCCGTGGCATCCGACGCACGTCGAGGTCGAGAACACTTCGCCCGCTGGATGAGGAACATCGCTTCCATTGACGGGCAGAGGCTTCAGCGCCGGATCCGGCATTTCGGCCAGTTTGTTGCGAATGACCTCGACTTCCGCGTCGGAAAGCGAAGACGACGATGTGCCTGGCATGATGCCCTTGCCGTCGCGCACAATCCGCAGAAACTCTTTGGTGGAAAGTTGAGTGTTGGCGATGGCTGGCCCCATGCCTCCCTCGCCACGGGAGCCGTGGCAGCCCGCGCACGTCGTGTCCGCATACGGGTTTGACTGGGCCATCGCCACGTTTGAGACGATGAGCAACGAGACAAGGATCAGACGTTTCATCGTTGGGCCTCCACAAACCCGCGGTCCTGGATCGGCGGTTCAGCTCGACCTCCGAGGGTCGAGACCGATTGGTCGGCCATGGGGCCGAGGTAGCACGTCGCGGGTTGGGTCTTGGCGTCGGGCAGCAGGTGGAACGGCTCACGAAGGGTCTCATCCTTCTGCTCGACGATGTACTTGCTCACCGGGCTAGCGGGGTCTTCCAAATCGCCGAAGATGCGGGCCGTGGTCGGGCAGGCGACCACGCAAGCGGGGTCGAGTCCCTCGTCCACTCGGTGAACGCAATACGTGCACTTGCGGGCGACTTGCTCGTGCAGCCGCGGCTTGACGTAATCGCGTTCATAGGCCTCGTCCTCGTTCAGGTACCAACGGTCCTTGCGGATCAGATACACGTTGCCGTAAGGGCATGCCGTGACGCATGCGCCCGTTCCCTTGCACCGGTCTTGGTCAATGAGCACCACGCCGTCCGGCCTGCGGAAGATCGCCTTGTTGGGGCAACCCTTGAGGCAAGGCGCGTCGTCGCAGTGGTTGCACAGCACAGGCAGGTAGAAGCGCTTGACGTTGGGGTAAGTGCCCGATTCCACGTTGATCACGCGGGCGAAGAACGTGTCCATCGGCGTGCCGTTTTCTTGTTTGCAAGCCAGCGTACAGGCGTCGCAACCGATGCAACGCGTGAGGTCGATCAGCATCGCGAGTCGTGCCATCAGCCTTGAACCCTCCGAATGTCCACGCGCGTGTCTTTCCAGTGCTGCCCCGGCGCGTAGACCGCAGGCAGGTAGTAGTTCTCGTGGGTGGGTTTGACCTTCTGGTGCGTGTGGACGCTGTGGTACTTGCCGCCGCCGAGGTAGCGGTCCCACCACCCGTGGTCCACGCAGAGCACGCCCGGCTTGATCGCCTCCGTGACCAAGGCGTTCAAGCGGTATGCGCCGTTGAGGTTGTAGATCTCGACGGGGTCGCCGTCGGCGATGCCCCTCATGTGCGCGTCCAGCGGGTTGATCTCCACCACCGGGCCACGGTTCACGTTGAGGAGCAGCGGGTTGTTCGAGTGCGTCGAGTGAACCCGCCACTTCGAGTGGGGCGTCACGATCGAGAGCGGGAACTTCTGGTCTTCTTCGGGCAGGTGCGAGAACGCCGGCTTGAACACGGGGATGCACTCGCCCAGCTTCTGGAACACGTCCTCTTCCTTGTAGAACTCCATGCGCCCGGTCTTGAGGAACTCGCGTTGCGCCCCCTCGGGGAACGGATACGCGCGGGGCGGGAACAGGTGGTGCTCCAGGAACTGCTCGTCGCACCCGACTTCGGGGTCGTGGACCTTGAGCCGCACCGGGCCTTTCTCAAGTTGCTCCAGCGTGATGCCCTCGACCTCTTTGCCGCCGTTGGCCAGCATGGTGCGGATGGCGTCGTCCTCGGTGCAATCGAAGTGGTGAGCGAGCGACGGGTCCACCCGCTTCACCAACTCCTGCAC
>JACFNW010000158.1 GCA_019454665.1 Fimbriimonadaceae bacterium
CAAGGCGCGCGTCCCCGCAGCGGGGCGCCGATGCACCTGCTCATCTTCTACGGGTTCCTGACCTTGTTCATCGGGACGTCGCTGCTCGCCGTGAACACGTACAGCGAGATGCTGTTCGGGTTCAAGTTCCACCAAGGGGGCTATTACCTCGCCTACGAGATGACGCTGGACGTCATGGGCGTGGCGTTCGTGGTCGGCGTGTTGTGGGCCATGGGGCGGAGGTTGCTCGCCCGCCCGGCTTCGGTCGGCCACCAAACGTCCGACCTGCTCGCCTTGGGGCTTCTCTTGGTCTTGGGCGTCACGGGGTTTTGGCTGGAGGCGGCGCGCATGGCCAACTCGCCCCAGCCCTGGGATTGGTCGGCACCGGTCGGCCACTGGATGTCGGGTTGGATCGGGCCGGTGTCCCCCGGCATGTACAAGGCCGTTTGGTGGTTCCATTTGGCGTGGGTGTTGGTGTTCTTTGCCGTGTTGCCGCGCATGCGGATTCGGCACCTCGTGTTGGCCATCTTCAGCACGGGCGGGTCGCCCCAACGCGCGCCGAGCCACCTTGTGCCGCTCAGCATGGAGGAAGTCGAGCGGACGGGCAAGATCGGCGCCTCCGAACCCGCCGACTTCAGCCGTTGGCATCTGCTCTCGCTGGACGCCTGCATGGAGTGCGGAAGGTGCACCGACGTTTGTCCGGCGCACAACGTGGGCAAGGCGCTCAACCCCAAGCAGATCGTCCAAAGCCTGAAGGGCGCGATGGAGACGGGCGGCAACGTCGTCGAAGCGGCAGGGTTCGAGCCGCTCATGGACTGCACCACGTGCGGCGCGTGCGTCGAGGTCTGCCCCGTGAACATCCGCCACGTGGACCTCATCGTGGACGCACGGCGGAACCTGGTCGCCGAAGGGCAGCTGTCCGGGACCGGGGCGACGATGCTCCGCCAACTCGCCGGGACCGACAGCGCGTGGGGCCAGAACCGGAACGATCGCGAGGCGTGGATGAAGGGGCTCGACGTGCCGCTCTGCCGCGACGGGGCCGCGTTCGACGTTCTGTTCTGGGTGGGCTGCGCGGGGGCCACCGATCCCGGCGCGATCCGCACCACGCGAGCCGTTGCCCAGCTGCTGACCAAGGCCGGTGTGCGGTTTGCGTGTCTGGGCAAGGAGGAGTCTTGCACCGGCGACCCGGCAAGGCGTCTGGGCGACGAGTTCCAATTCCAGGAGCAGGCCGCCAGGCTCGTGCCCGTGTTCGAGAAGTACGGCGTCAAGCGCATCGTGACCACATGCCCGCACTGCATGAACACGCTCCGCCACGAGTACCCCGACTTCGACGGGCGCTACGAGGTGGTTCACCACACGCAATTGCTCGCCGAGCAGGTCGCCAAGGGACGGTTGAAGGCGGCTGCGCCAGCGGCGGGCTCGGTCACGTTCCACGACCCGTGCTACCTGGCCCGGGCCAACGGCGAATCCGACGCGCCGCGCGCTCTGGTGGGCGACGACAGCAGCTTCAACGCCGACCGCGCACCCGTCGTCGCGTGGGTCCAATCCGAACCGGGACAACCCCTGCGCAGGCTTGCGGAACCCGAACATCGCGGGCCGAAGACCCTGTGTTGCGGGGCCGGGGGCGGCAGGATGTTCATGGAAGAGCCCACCGACAAGCGTCCCAGCGACCGGAGGGCCAAGGAACTGCTCGCCACGGGCGCGAAGACCGTGGCCGTGGGGTGCCCCTTCTGCCGCATCATGCTCGACGCGGGCCTCAAGGCGCAAAGCGACGAGGACATCCGGCTCGTAGACCTCGCCGAACTGTTGCAGGAAGCCAACCCGTGAGCGAACGACTCCTCGGCATCGGCACCGACTTGGTCGAAGTGGCTCGAATCCGCGAAGCCATGCGCCACCCTCGCTTTGCCGAACGCATCTTCACCGAGCGAGAACGATCGCTGATCGGGGCGGACGCCGTCCGCGCGGCGGGAAGGTGGGCGGCGAAGGAGGCCGTGGCCAAGGCGTTGCGCCTAGCGGGGAGCCTCTCGTGGCAGGACGTGGAGGTGCTGAACGCGCCCGACGGTGCGCCCGTCGTTGGGTTGCCCGAGCGGCTGAGCGACGTGCGCGTGGTGCTCTCGATCAGCCACGAGCGCGGCTATGCCCTGGCGATGGCGGTCGCGACGTCCTTAGAATCCGCCTGAGATCGTGATCCAAGGCGTCGTGTAAGCCCGCGACGAAGGCTCGCCCGCGAACTGGTAGCCGCCCCGGAACTCCAGGTTGAACGACAGCATGCCCTTGTATACGTAGCCCAATCCGGCACCGACTTCGATACGGTTCTCGGTGCCCGATTTGCGCTTCTGGCTGGCCCACATCTGCCCCACGCCGTACGCCCACAGGCGGCCGTTCTCGTCGCGGTGCAGGATCGTGCCCGGCCGAACGCGGACGGTGGCCAACGCGTCGTCGGCCCGAGAGACCCAAAACGCCTCGGCATACAGGTCGCCCACGGCCTTGCCCTTCTCCCAATAGTCGCCGAACACGAGGCCGATGCGGTAGTCGGGCTTGCCGACGTTTTCGCCCAGAATGCCCGCCCCGGCGCTGGCCGTGAAGAAGGCCTTGTCCTGCGGGCCGAAGTAGTAGCGGTAGCCCACGCCCGCCACGCCGCCTCGACTGGCGAATTGGAACGGCAGGTCGCTGCCCCGGCTGTCGAACGTCTCGTTTCGGAAGAACCCGTGGATCTCGTGCTGCCCGTAGCGGTAACCGTATCGCCCGATGATGGCGGTGGACGTGCCGGTGAGCCGGTTGTAGACGGCCTCGCTGTACACCCCGAACACCATCTTGCCGCTGGGAACCTGTGCGAGCGACGCCAGCGGCAGGCAGGCAAGGAGGCTGACAAAGGCGGCTCGCGTGGTCATGGGGTCCATTGTAACTTCGGCAAGCCGCGCCCCCGTTTGCAGGGAGCCGTCAGCCTCTGGCCAGGTCAGTTGCGGATTGTCCCGTATCGGTCGAACGAGACGTCGATCATTCGTCCAGCCGCCAAGGGTTGCTCCTGGAGCGAGGGATTGGTCGGGACGATGCTCACCAAGCCCTCGGTGACCCGAATGGTCGTCAGCCCGGTGAGTTTGTCGTGCCGAACCATGAATTTCGTCCCGCGGGATCCGGTGACCGCCGCCGGGGTTTTCACGTGGAAGTCCGAGGGCCGTTCGCTGGCTCGGTTCACTTCGGCAGCGACTTGTCCGCCCCGCAGCCAGATTCTGGCCGCCACCAAACTCCCCGCCGACTCGAAAGCGGCAACTTTGAGGTCGGTCAGTTCGCCCACCACGACGATCGAGCCATCGGGGAACTTGAGCTTGGCACTCGAGTTGATTCCCGTCAAGATGCCATCCCATCCTTTCACGATCTCGCCAGCCTTGAGCGGGCGCATTTCCACCACGTTGCCCCTCGGCGAGAGTTCCACGTCACCCTTCACTTCGAGCACTTCGATACCGAGTTGCTTTTCCAATTCCGGCGTGTCCGTGGTCCACTCGTACACAAACGTCATCCTGAACCCGGACAGGGTCTGCACTACGCCGACATGGCCCAGAACTTGGAGGCTGCAGAACCGCTTTCCTCCCTCAGACCACTTGCGCACCACCTGGTTTCCTCCAAGGGATGTCTCGACGCGGTTTTCCAAGACGAGCGAATGAGACCCGGGCTCGAGCCAGGGACCTGGGTCTCCCTTGGCTTGCATTGATTACCTTCTGACACTCGCCGACGAGGGAGTCGTTGCCGATGCCATCCGCGAGCGGGCAAACCTGATTGAAGCGAGCTACGTGGGATCCAAGGATCCATCGAGCCTTCGGACCATTCCGAAGCTGAAGCTGAACGCCAACGACGACGACTTCTTCCAGCTCAACATCGTTCAACGCAAGCCGCCGCACGGTGGAACAAGACACCTGCGCGACTCGGAGCGGCTCCTTTGGGAGTGTTTCTCGTTTTTCAAAGCCAAGATCCAGGAGGCGTTCGGCACTAATCAGGAAGGTCAGGAAGTCGCCGAATTTGTGGGGCGTGTGGTCACCGAACGATTGTTGTTCATTAGTGTTCGCGTGCAGGATCAACTCAGCGCCTACACGGTGTTCGAAACCTTGAACGCCAGAGGACTGGAACTCACGGAAACAGACCTCCTCAAGAACTACCTGCTCTCGCTGGTGGACCGATCGTCGTCGCAGATGGAACCGGTCTTGCGCCAATGGAGCCGCATCACCGAACACGTCGGGATCGCTCGATTCCCCGAGTTTCTGCGGCACCACCTGAACTCGCAACGTTCCTTCGTGAGGCAGCGGCATCTGTTCAGGACGATCAAGCGCGAAGTCACGGGTGTGCAACACGTCTTCGACTTGCTTGACCGCATGGAAGCCGATGCCGTTTGGTACGGAGCCCTCAACGATTCGCACAGCGAGCATTGGCTCGACTATCAGGGCGGACGCGAGCACGTTCGCGTACTCAATCTCTTTGGCGTGTCGCAGTACACGCCTCTCGTGCTCTCGGCGAAGGACGCATTCAAGAGCACCCAGGACATCGTGCAGGTTCTCCGCATCTGCGCCGTTTTGTCGGTCAGATTCAACGGTGTCAGCCGCCGGAGCACTCACGAACTCAAGGCGGTCTACAACCGAGCAGCCCTCGCGTTGCGAGCAGCGGACAAGCCAACTCTCGGCACCGTACGGAATGCCGTATCGGGCATCTACATCCCTGACGACGAGTTCGAGTCGGCGTTTGAATCGTTGCGACTCAAAAGCAGTGGCACATCCGGCAAGCGCTTACGGTACTTCCTCGCACAGCTAGAACGGCAATCCAGTGGAGCGGACGTATCGGATGAGGCAATGACGGCCACGGTCGAGCACATCCTTCCGGAGAACCCGTCCGAAGAGTGGAACCGTTCGTTCTCGCTGGAAGCCCTCGATCGCAGCGTGGACCGGCTCGGCAACTACTGCTTGCTGGAGCGCGGACTCAATACCCAGGCGGCCAACAACGCGGGCTTTGAGGCGAAGCGGGAGGTGTACGCTCAGTCGCAGTACCAAATGTCCCGGGATGTCGCCGCGTTCGAGGAGTGGACGGAGGCCACGATCGCGAGGCGTCAGCAGCAGATGGCCCGGCTCGCCAAGTCCGTTTGGACCCTGTCCCTCTGAACTTCGGAAGGTACGCCCGACGGGATGGCGAACCAGTGGATATGCGGACCATTGCGGCCGCGCTCCTCCTCGCCGCGATCGCGGCGCAGGCGACAGCTCAAACCACCCTCCGCTTCTGGGCGGTGACCGGGTCGGTGCTCGACGTCGGCATGTACCGCGAACTCGCCAAGCGCCACGAGGCCAGGACCGGCGTCCGCGTCGAGGTCACGCCGCTCGCCTGGGGCAACTTCGCCAGCAAGTACTTCACGGCCATGGCCGCCGGCCTGCCCCCCGATGCCGGTGCAACCAACCTCGGCGGGCCGTACGACTACGGCAGCGTGGGCGGGTTGGTGGACCTGCGAGCCGAGTTTCCCGAAGAGACCAAGGAACTCGAATCCCGCTTCAACCCGCGGCTGTTACCCATGTTCACCGTGGGCAACAGCCTGTACGGAGTGCCCACGGACCTCGGCGCGCTGGTCCTCATCTACCGCAAAGACACCTTCGCGCGGCTCGGCATCCAACCGCCCAAGACGTGGTCCGAACTCGACCGCGCCATCGCCTCGCTCGAAGCCAACCGGTACCGCTTCCATTACGGTTGGACCTTCAACGCCCAATGGGCGCTGAACGCGTTCACCATGCCCTATGGCGTCACCGGCAGCCGCGTCGGCGAGGACTGTA
>JACFNW010000159.1 GCA_019454665.1 Fimbriimonadaceae bacterium
CGATCGTCGCGAAATCGGGTTCGGGAGCGACGGGCTTGTACTCGCCGTCGAACCCGAGGATCGCGCCGGGAGCATAGAACTTTCCTGGCGCGCGGATGCCCAACTTTTCATGGCCTACGGCGTCCATGATGGCGAACGGGCCCGCCTCCCAACCGAATCCCCACTGCATCACGCGGTCAATGTCGCGCACGTTGTGGGCGATCTCGGACTTGATGTGGTCGGCGTATTGGAGCACGGGCACCAAGTGGTGGCGCAGGAACTCGCCCACGGGGTCGCGGAGGTCGAGGGCTGCCGCGATGCGCTGGCCGAGCGGCAACCGACCGAGTTCTTTGAGCGATGGCAGTTCGGGTTCGCGGCGTTCGCGATAGGCGAAGGTGACGAGGTCGAGGGCCATGAGCTCGCGCCCTTCGCGGCGGTAGTAGCCCTGCCCCGCCTTTTCGCCCAGCCATCCCCTTTCGAGGAGCCGCGCGAGACTGGCGGGTGCGAACAACACGTCGCGGTGCGCGTCGTGGGGGCATCGCTCGTGGATGTTGCGGGCGATGTCCATCATGATGTCCAGACCCACCAAGTCGTTCAAACGGAAGCTGCCGCTTCGCGGACGTCCCAGGAACGGCCCCGTGATCGCATCCACCTCTTCGACCGTCATCTGGAGCTTCTCGGCCGTGCGGATGGCGTGGAACATGGCCCACATGCCGTAGCGGTTGGCGATGAACCCGGGCGTGTCTTTGGCGGGGACAACGCGTCGGGCGACCCGGTCTTCAAGAAAACGGGTCATCGCTTGCAGCGCCAGCGGGTGCGTGTCGGGCGCCGGGATGAGTTCGAGAAGCTTGAGGTAGCGCGGCGGGTTGAAAAAGTGCGAACCTACGAAACGCTCGCGGAACGCATCGGGCATTCCCTCCGCAAGCAGGGCCAGCTGCAGTCCGCTCGTGTTGGTCGAAACCATCGCCGAGGGGTTCATCGTCGTGGCGATGCGCTGGAACAACTGCCGCTTGACATCCAGCTTTTCGACGACCGCTTCGACGATCCAATCGGCCCGCATCAGCCAATCGTGGTGGTCGTCGAGCCCACCCGTGGAGATGCGGTTGGCAAACTCGGGAAGGAACAGGTGGGGCGGCTTGGACGAGCGCACGCGCTCCAGCCCATTGGCCGCCGCACGGTCATCCACATCGAGGAGGTAGACGTCGAAGCCGAGGTTGGCGAGGTGACCCGCAATCCCTCCGCCCATGGTTCCCGCGCCGACGACGCAAACCCGTTTGGCTTCCGGCCAACGCTGTACCGCAAGTTCTAGGCTCATGGCTGAGGACGGTCGAACTCGACGGCGCGACCACCCCGATGATACCTTTCAGCGGGAGTCCTTCACGGGAACCAGGAGCAGGTAGTCCAACCCGAACATGCCGCCCGGCAAAGCGCCTTCCCGGCTTCCTTCGCTGACCACCGTGAGGCGCCGCGCACCGGCAGCCAGATCGTGAACGCCCAAGGAGTGCTTGTTCCACACCAGCGAGCCGTTGTAGAAGTCGAACAGACCCAACTCCTTGCCGTCGAGGAACAGCCTGTGGCGGCCATAGTCGCGCGCGCCGCAGAGGTGTGCCACGATCTCGTAGCGACCCGCCTTCTCGACCGGAAACTCGACCACGAGCCGGTCGCCGGCCTTCATGTGCTTCCACCACAGTTGGGTCTCCTTCGAAGTTTGCCAAAAGCCGGTTTGACGCTCTCGCTCGCCTCCGGTCATCTCGACCACGTTCAGGTCTTCGCCTTCCAGCGCTCCTTCCACCGGTTTTGGCTTGGGGAGTTCGGGGAACGGCGTGGTCATAGGGTCGGCCGAGGGATTGGACGCCGAGCCCGGTTTGGCGTACCAGTACGACGTGTACGCCCACACGGACTGAACGTCCTCCCAATGCCACATCTCCATGTCGAACTGAAGCGACTTGGCGAACGGGATGGGGTCGAACACATGGAAGCGGTTCACCAGCGTGTGCCCGAAATTGCCCGGCCCATCGCAACGCGGCTGCGAGTGATAGGGACGCAGGAAGGGTTGCGGGCTGCACCACGCATAGCCGTAGTAGTCCTCCGTGCCCGTGCCGAACGTGCTGGGGAACGTCTCGCCATCCACATAGACCTTCTCATCGCCTTCGCCCCACCACCCCGGCGTGGGGTTCGCGACGTGCAAGCTGGAGCCCAGCCATACGCCCTCGCCTCGGGCGTACAGCATCATCATGTCCCGCATGGGGCGCGTGCCGCCGAAGTCGCTGCCGAACCGCGCGCGAAGGTAATAGGCGTTGTTGCCGAATGGCCTGGGCTTGGAACGGTATCGGAAGTCCACGGAGAGGTTTCGCCGGCCGCGCCCCACGAGTTCGACGCGCGCCTTCTTGCCGAACGGCATGGGCAGGCGTGAGATCATCGTGCCGTCGGAGGTCACTTCGAGCGGCAGGGTTTGATAGGTGTTCAACCCCGCCGCCGTGCCGAAGAAATCGCCCAAGGGCACATCCACGCAGAGTTCGTCATCGAACGAGATGCGCAACTGCGTTTCACGTAGGACTCGGCGCACGTGGTTCGGGTCGTCCCAAGCCACGTCCTTGGACACGCCCTTTACCTTTACTTCGAAGTAGTCCACCAGAGCCGGCCCGGGGATATCGAAACCCGCGACCCCGGCATTGGCCAGTACGATCATCGCCGACCCGTTGGGCTCGGGGTTCTTCGGGGAGAGCAACGCCTTGCCGATCTCCGACAGGGCACGGGCGCTGGAGTCGGCTTCGCCTTGCGTGAAGGTTCTCACCGCCGTCGAGGGTCCGTACGTGCGGTAGCCCACGTGGTAGTACATCCCCGCCGACTTGTCGCCATCCGTATCGTCCACCGTGATTTTCAGGCTCTTCGCGTAGGGCAGCGGGTAGTAGAGGTTCCATCCCGCTGAACTCACGTAGGCGAACGGGTCGCCGAACGGCTTGACCTTGCCCGAGAGCAGGTCGCCCGCCGGCGCCATCAGCCTGGGATTGGCTTCGCCATCGAAGTAGAAACGCATGACGCCCGCCGGGTTGGCCGACCAGATGCGGACCACCGAGCCGGGGCCCTTCAGGTCGGCCATCACGCGCTCCTTGCGTCCCTCGCGAGTCTCCACCCGCAAGTACTTCCCTGCATCCCAGTTGGCGAACCAGTCTTGGGTCGGCGATTTGGCTTTCCGGTCGTAGCTGCTCGCTTGGGCGCACGTGTACCAAGGGTCGGGGCGGTACGCCAGGCGCTCCATATCGCTCATCTCGGGGAGCAACTCGCGGATGCCGATTTGGGGGGCCGGAGCCAGTGCAAGAGCCAGAAGCGCTGCAATCACACCATTAGTATTCGCTGCGCGGCCCGGCCTTTCCTTCGCGTTCCTTCAGCCGCTGCTCCAGGTGGCTGAAGTCGGGCTTCCGGCGCAGCGTGAACCGGCTGACAAAGTCCGCGACGAACACGCCGAAGCACCACAGCACCAGGAAGATCACCACCACTAGGAACCGGGACCGCTCCTTCGGGTCGCCCAGCATGCGCATGACGCTCCACGCGTAGACGAACCCGGCGACGGGCAAGACGATGGCGATCGCCTGCTGCGGCGTTGCCACAAGACCCTGCTTGATCAGCCAAGGCGGCACGGCCGCCGAGGCCAACGTGGCGACCAGGAAGTTCGCGACGGCGAGCCGGTCGAGCCCTCGGATCGTCTGGATCAGCCCTGCCATTCGATCTCCAGATGCCGGGCGACCCGCCGCCCGACTTCGGCGAAACCGTCCACGTCGCCCACGTCGGTCGTCCCCGAGCCACGCGTCACCGCGCAAAGCGGGACGTACTCGCGCGAGTGATCGGTGGATGCCGTGGTCGGATCGTTGCCGTGGTCGCTGGTCAGGATCAGCAGATCTCGCTCGCCCATCGCCGATAGCCACTGGCCGAGCCAGCCATCGAATTCCTCCAGACACCTTCGGAACCCGATCGGATCGTTTCGGTGCCCGTACAACATGTCGAAGTCCTCGAAGTTGGCGAAGATGAACCGGGCGTCGCTCCGCCACGCCTCTTCCAGCGCCACGGCATGTTGCGCGTTGCTCTGCGTGCGCGGCAGCTTGCGGAACCCCCGATGGGAGAATAGTTCGGGAACCACACCGATTCCCAGCACGTCGCCCACGACGTCCACTAGGTTCGCGGGTGGCGGCAATGGGTAATCGCGGCGGCGTTCGGTGCGTTGAAAGCCGCCCTGGACGTCGCCCACAAACGGGCGCGCGATGACCCGCTGGACATCGTGAGGCTTCCTACACAACTCGCGAGCCGCTTCGCAGAACGCGTACAACATCTCGATCGGCACCACCGATTCGTGGCACGCGATTTGGAACACGCTGTCGGCGCTGGTGTAGACGATGGGAGCACCCGTCTCTAGGTGCTTCGCGCCCAACTCCGCGATGATGGCCGTCCCGCTGGCCGGTTTGTTGCCCAGCGTCGGACGCCCGATTCTCGCCTCGAATGCCGCCAAGAGATCCGAGGGAAAGCCGTTCGGATACGTTGGGAAGGGTCGCTCCATGACGACGCCCATCATCTCCCAGTGGCCAGTCACCGAGTCCTTGCCGCCCTTCGAGAGCGGTTTCAGCCGCCCGAATTCGACGGCAAACCCCTCCAGACCCGGCTTCGCCGCGGCAGCCACCGAAGCCAAGAACCCAACCGCGGCAAGATTCGGCGCCTCGATCGCGCCCGCCGCATCCCATACGTGGGCCAGCGTGTGGGGTTGGTCGAAGTCTCCAAACTCGGCGGCGTCCGGCGCGACGCCGGCACCGCAGCCATCCAGAACAACGACGGTCACTCGAGGCGATGGGCTCATGCGCTTCCTACTTGGGATAGAAGTTCACCGGAACCGCATTGCCCTTCAGCTCGCCGCGCCTCGCCCGGATGAAACCCGGTCCGATATCCTTCGGAACCCTTACGGTTATGGCACCGGGTTCAAGGACCATCGGCTTCGCGACGATCGTCTGCTTGACATCCACGAACTCCAACTCGTCGCCTTCCTTGAAGCCCCGGCCCCGCACGCGATAGATCGTGTCCCAAACCATCTTGTCCTCGTTCTCGAAGTCCACCCAGGGCGCCTGCGGGCTGTAGGCGTTGGGCACGAAGTAGGGGCTGTTGCGCAGGATCAGCAGTTCGTGGTCCAGCAGGTCGGTCTTCGGGTAGTCCCCGTGCCACCGCATGATGCTCTTGCCAGGGTAGTCGTCGGGGTGGTGCAAGCCAAAGGCGTGCCCGAGTTCGTGCGCGGTCGTCCCCATCGGCACGCCCCCCTGAACCTGCCACGTCGCCAGGTCGGCCGTGATCGCAGCGGGTTCTCGCACTCCGGAGACCGGTTCCAGCACCCAGTCCCCGAACATCCCGATGCCCGCGTAGGTCCGGATCAGGTTGGCCGCCGCATATCCTCCGCCGCCCTGGGCGAACACCCAAGTGACTTCCCTGTCCTTCCAGCCGCCCACCGACTGTTCGACGCCTTCCCACCAGCGCGGCATCTTTTGCTTGTCGGCCAGCACCTCGTCAGAGGGGTTCGCGCCGCCGCGCATCTGGGCGTAGGTGAGCTTCGACTGCTTGACAATGAGCGGCTTGAGGCGGAAGGTCGTCCCGACCCGCTCCTTGTACCACTCTTGGATCTCTTTCGCGATCTTGTTGGCGGCCTCTTCGTACGCCTTGTGGTACGGCTGGTCGGCGGGATAGAGGTAGTAGGGTTGAACGGGATACGTTGCGCTTCCGGCCTGC
>JACFNW010000160.1 GCA_019454665.1 Fimbriimonadaceae bacterium
GAACAGGATCGGGAGCACGTTCATGCCCTCGAAGATACCTCTCCGACTATGCGGCTTGCGGTTGGCTCGCGTCGAACAGCGACAGGTTGTGCTGCGCCCCGGCGTGTTGCGGGTCGAGCTCGAGCGTCTTGCCATAGGCCAGCCGAGCCCCATCGGCCAAGCCGAGTTGCGCCAGGCAGTTGCCCAAGCAGAACCAGCCTTCGGGCTTCATCGCGTCCAGTTGGAGACCGCTCTGGTAGAGAACGGCGGCTTCGTGGTGCATGCCCAACCGGTAGAGCAGGTCGGCCGCATTGAAGCATGCGTTCGGGTCTTGTGGGGCGGCCTTCATGGCCTCGGCATAGCAATCGTAAGCGCTTTGCGGCCTGTCCAAGGCTTCTTGCACCCGGCCCCAATTCACCCACATCTGAGGCGTGGGCGTGTTGGCTTGCGCATAGGCGGCGTAGCACGCGTCGAGCGCGACGGGGTCGTCGGCTTGTTCCGCCGCACCCGCCCAGAGCAGCCAGGCGTCTTCGTCCATGTAGCGGACCCACGTGTCCCGCCCGATCGTGACGGCCTGATCGAATTCGTTTTGGGCGATCCGCATGCGCATCGCGCCTTTGCGCGCGGGCAGGTCGAGCGCTTCGCTGCCGATCACCCGGTCGTAAGCCGCTTGCGCTCCGGCGGCGTCGCCCTTCTGTTCAAGGGTTGCCGCTTTGGAGTACAGCACGACGTCGTAGTTCGGGTCCACGGCCAGAGCGGCGTCGAATGCGGCTAACGCTTCGTCCAAATGCCCAGACTGCGCGAGGATTTGGCCTTCCAAAACCAGTTTCTTGTGCGTGACGATGCCGTAGTCGCCCGGGATGTCGGGGTTCCACTCCATGCCGTCGCACGCGCGGACGGCCGCAAGCGCTTCCTCGAACCTTCGCAACCGCATCAGGGCATGCGCCCGGTTGAACTGGTTGACGATGTTGTGAAGCCCCAAACCCTCGACCTCGTCGCACGCTTGCAGCGCGTCTTGCGGGCGGCCCAATTCGATGCGACTGACCGCCATGAGGTGGTACACGGGCGCGACGAACGATGCCTTCGGCGGGAAGTTTCGGCTGGCTTGGACCGCAGCGTGTTCGGCGTCCGCATACCGGCCAGCGACGCTCAGCACGTTGGCCAGATTGAACCACTGGAAGCCATCCTCGGGCCGCTCGGCCACTTCGCGCTCGAGCATCGAGATCGTGCGCTCCAGCTTGTTCTTGTCGCGCATGGCTTGCGGGCGGTAGCCCGAGTGGTGCAGAACCACCCCGTCGAGGTTGGCGCATGGACGCCCGGTGGCGTGGATCGAAGGAGAAACCTGCTCGTGGATTCGCCCGACGAACTTCACGCCCTCGGCCAGCCGGAACAGCCGGATCGGACGGTGGACGTACTGTGCGGCCTGACCCGTTTCGGCCAGGTAGTTCACGATGCGCACGAAAAAGCCGCCGAATTGGGGCCGCATCATGGCTTCGTGGATGGCCGAGACGCTGCCAGGGTCGAGCGTTTCGTCGGCATCAATCCAAAGCGCCCAGTCTCCAGTAGCATGTTGGAGCGAGACGTTGCGCGCGGCGGAGAAATCGTCGGTCCACTCGGTTTGGTAAACCTTGGCGCCGTGTTTTCTGGCGCGGGCGATCGTGTCGTCGGTCGAACCGGTGTCCACCACGACGATCTCGTCGGCGACGCCTTTCAGGCTCTTGAGGCACGCTTCGATGGTGGCGGCTTCGTCCTTGACGATGAGGCACGCGCTCAGCCGGACGCCTTGCTTGGGCAGGCTGTAACCCAAGGCTTGGAACCTGGCGGCCATGCGCTCGCCCTCGGGGTCTTGGCGGCCGAGCTTGGCGGCCAGCGCCTTGCGGGCGGCGAGGTGCTCGCCCAACAAGGCTGCCAAAGCAGCGTCGGGCGCGGATTCCAAACAGCTCAGGGCGTCGGGTTCGCGCTGCGTGTGCAGGTAGACCATGCCCAAGGCCACGCAACGACCGGGGTCGTCTGGCGGACATTGGAGGGCGGTGCGTTCGGCTTCCTGATAGAGACCGTCGCGGAACTGCTCGAGAGCCAGTTGGGATTGGGGGGACATGGGGGGTCACGCGGCGCGCCGCTGGGTGCGTTCCAAGTGCTTGCGCGCTCCGGCGATCGAGAACATCTCGTCGCGGAGAAGCTGTTTGATCGCGAAGACGGTTTGGATGTCTTCGGGTCGGTACCGGCGCTGGCCGCCGCGCGTCCGTTCGGGGTTCAGGTACGGGTCGAACTCTTTCTCCCAATAGCGCAGGGTGTGGACTTCGACGCCGGTGATCGTGCTGGCGACGCTGATGGAGACGGCTTGGGACGTGGAGCGCATTCGGGCCATGCTTCTCGGGTTTCCTGGTTTCGCGGCTGCGTCGTTTCGCGTGCCGCCAAGGCAGGTATCGGCGAAAACCCGGCAATCCTGCAGGGGTGGAGAGGTGGAGTCGGCCGATAAGCCGGATTCTGTCTTGGACGGCGATTTGTCTATGCGGCCAACCCGGAGGGTCGGCGGGCCGCGTCAACCCCTCCCTATTTGGCCTTGCTTCCGGCGGGGTTTGCCCGGCCGTCCGGTTGCCCGGAACGCCGGTGAGCTCTTACCTCACCATTTCACCCTTGCTCCGACGAATCGGGGCGGTATGTTTCTGTGGCACTTTCCGTCGAGTCGCCTCGCCCCCGATTGCCCGGGGCGCCGCGCCCTATGAAGTCCGGACTTTCCTCCCCGGCTTGCACCGAGGCCGCCGTCTGGCCGACTCCGGGTTCATTCTAGCAGGTCGGGGTCCACAGGGTCGAAATCGGTCCCGTAAGTCGCATCGGCCCTAGACCAGCGCATCGCAGAACCTCAGTACCACCTCGACATACCGCTTCGGTTCCAGCATCCGACCTTCGCAGTGGCCGGCGTCTTCGAACCACACCGGCCCGTGGGGGTTCGGGAGCGCCTCGACATTGCGGCGCGCGCGGTCGGGCGGGATCAGTCCGTCCCGCCCCCCGTGAAGCACCAGCACGGGGCAACTCACCGAAGGCAAGTGGTCGGCAAGGTCCACTGTCCACGGCTTGAATCCCAGCATCGGCCAGGCCAAAACGATGCCCGGTGCGAAAGCCTTGGGCGCCCAGCGGCCCACGAACACGCGCAAAATCCCCATGGCCGCATCAGGAAGTTGCGAGTAGACGCTGTCCAGAATCAAGGCATCGGCCAGTTCGCCGCGCTCGGAAAGCGCCATCGCCGAGGCCGCGCCGCCCATGCTGCTGCCCAACAAGACCACGGGCCGCTCGCCCGAGCGGGCGCGGGCGAACAGGGCCGCCGCTTCCACGTCCATCGCCTCGTGCCGGCCCATGCCGCACCGCTGCCCCTGGCTCTCGCCGTGCGCGCGCAGGTCGAACATCAGCACGTCCCAACCCGCCTGCCGCAACTTCGAGCCGACGATGGACAGTTCGCAGCGGTTCATCAGGTAGCCGTGCGCGATCACCACGCAGCCCCTCGGCACATCCGCCGGCAGCCACCAGCCGCGCAGCGTGAGCCCGTCCCGCGTCTGGAACGCGATGTCCTCTTGCGGGCAATCGAGCGCGGCGGGCGTCAGGAAGAGCGGCATCCGCGGCGGCCGCAACCCGACGCGCACGACCAAGTAGAGTGCGCCGACGTAGATCGAGCCGAGGGCGGCGGCGGTCCAAGCGATGGGTTCCAAGGGCGTATCCTTACCTCATCCGTCGCAGGAGGCTCGTCCGACCGACCCAAACCGGCAGGTATCCTCAGCCCGTGACTCGGACCGCCCCCTGGCTGATCGGACTCGGCCTGTTCGGCTATCCGATCTGGGCGGGAGCGGCAGCCATCGTCGCACCTTCGGCCGGGTCGCTGGGCGGCATCGCCCATCGCGGTGTGGTCGCGCTTCTGGCGCTGACCGTCGTCGCCTCCGTCTGGCGCGGACGGATGCAGCTGGCCCGCACCGACTTCTGGTGGTTGCTTGCCCTGTTCATGGCTGCGATGAGCGTCCGCATGGTTCGGGAATTCGCAGTCGGCTCGGTATTCCCTCTGCAGGCCGATCCGGTTCGCGTCGTCTTGCTGTTCTTCGGCGCGGTGGTGTTCCCCGTGTGGGCGTTCGCGGCGATCCCGACCTCCGATCCGGAAGCCCAGGAGTCCCGGCAGAAAGCCCTTTGGGTGGTCTGTGCCGCAACGGTCGTCGCGGCGATGGCCGGTCTGGTTCTCGCCCGCGGCTACTCGGCGATGGTGCAGGGCCGTGCTTCGACCGAGAACATCAACCCGATTCTGATCGGTCACCTGGGCGTGAGCTGCATCGTGTTGTGTTTGTTCACGCCGATCAAGCATCCCTTGGGGTGGGTCTTCCGCGTGGGGATGTCGGGTCTATCGGTGGCGATGATCGCCCTTTCGGGTTCGCGCGGCCCGTTTCTCGCGTTGGGCATCCTCGCGGCGGTTTACGGCATTCGGTTCCTGGTCTTGCGAGGTCGCCTTTGGGCGCCGATCTGGCCCGCCCTGCTGGTGGGCTTGGCTTCGATTCCTCTGATTCTCGAAACGCCTCTCTTGGCCAACACGCCGCTAGCCAGACGAATCGCACTGTCGAGTGTGATCAACGCGCGTCAAGTCGGGCGCGGCAACCTCATCCCGGCCTCGATCGAGGAGTTTTGGAAGGATCCTCTGCTGGGATCGGGGCTCTCCGAAAAGGTGACCTATCAGTACCCCCACAACTCGATTCTCGAGGCCTTTATGAGCTTGGGCGTGCTGGGCGGCGCGCTGTTCGTGTTCATCCTCGGCTACGGCCTGCTCAAGGCCCTCAAGCTCGTCTTCTCCCATGACCCTTGGTGTTGGGTCGGGTTCATCTTTGTGCAGTACGCGATCTACGGGCTGTTGTCCAGCAGCATCTATTTGCTGGACGTGTTTTGGTTTGTGCTGGCGCTCACCGTGGCAGCGACCACGATTCAGCGCCAGCAACCCGAAGCGGCTTAGAGCCTACAGTTTGTAGTCGCCGAGGAATATCTTCTTGACGGTCAGGAGGATCATCCGCAAGTCGGTGCGGAGCGAGTTGTTCCGCACGTACCACAGGTCGAACAGCAGCTTGTCTTCCGCCGAGGCGTGGTAGCCGAGATAGATCTGTGCCGGGCCCGTGACGCCCGGGCGCACGCAATAGCGCACCTGATAGCCGGGCACGGTTTGCTCGTACTCTTCCATCAGCTTGAGCGGCGAAGGCCGGGGGCCGACGAGGCTCATTTCGCCCTTGAACACGTTCCAGAGTTGGGGCACTTCGTCGAGCTTCAGCTTGCGCAGGATGTCGCCCAGCCGAAACACGCGGTTGTCGGTCTCGGTGCGCAGAACGTGCTCCTTGCTGCGGTCCGGCGTGTGGTGCATCGAGCGCAACTTGTGGACGCGGATGATGTTGCCGTGGTAGCCCTTGCGCTCCTGGGTGAAGATGGCCGGACCGGGCGAAGCGATCTTGACCGCAAGTCCCGCCAGGATCAGGAAAGGCGCAGAGATGGGCAACACGATGCCGCTCACCGCCATGTCGAACAGCCGCTTGTAAAGTCGTTCTTTGGCCAGTCCCGCGACGTAGCCGGTCTTTCGGGCGCGCTCGTCGCCCATGGGCCCGTATGCTTCGCGGATCACGCAGGAAACCTTGAGCCTCGGCTCGTTGGCGCGCAGGTGGCACAGCTGCAGGAGTTCGTCCAGGCTATAGCGGTGCCCCAGCACGATTTCGACGTCGCCTTGCGTTTGCGCC
>JACFNW010000161.1 GCA_019454665.1 Fimbriimonadaceae bacterium
ACCCCGTTCGGCCCAGAACGCGAGCGCCAGCGCCGTCTTGAACTCGAACTCGCTGATCTCGCCGAACTCGGTGCCCACAAACGAGGCCGCCACGGGCAGCAGCCGCTCGACCAGCCGCGCGAGGTCGTCGCGGGGGATCAGGGCGAGGTCGGCTTGGATGCGCTCGCGGAAGTCGAACACATAGGGGCTGAAGTACGCCCCGCACGGTACGCCGTGCGCGGCCAGAACGTGGTGGAGCGTGGCCGTCACCGAACCCTTGCCGTTGGTTCCCGCCACATGCAGGTAACGCGGCTCCGACAGGGCCGGCGTCAGGCCCGCGCGCCCGACGAAAGCCTCCATGCGGTCGAGACCCTGCCGCCACTTGTGGTGCGCCATGCCGGCGATGATTTGCAGGGCCCCGTCGTAGCTGATCACCGGATTCACCCTGGAATCAGGCCGCTGGCCCGAATCCGGGCGACGGCCTCTTCGAGCCTCGCGCCGCCCTGGTCGCCCTTCACCGTGAGCGACATGCGGACGTAGCCTTCGCCATGCGGACCGTAGCCGACGCCCGGAACGGCCAGTACGTGGGCTTCCTTGAGCAGTCGCTCGCAGAACTCCTTGCTGGTCAGCTTGGGGTCGGGGATGCGCGTCCACACGAAGAACGTGGCCTTGGGCTTTTCGATCGTCCATCCTGCTGCGGTCAGGCCGTCGCAAAGCACGTCGCGCCGGCGGGCGTACTCGGCGAGCGTGGCGTCGTTGGAAACGCCGTCCAGCGCACAGGCCGCCGCCTCGGCGACGGCGGGGAACTGCTTGCTGTCCAGATTGGACTTGAGCCGTGCGAGCGTGCCCAGTGCGGCCGCGTTGCCGAGGGCGAAGGCGATGCGCCAGCCCGTCATGTTGTACATCTTGCTCAGCGAGTGGAACTCGATGGCCACGTCCTTGGCGCCTTCCACCTGCAGCACGGTCGGGTTCTTGAATCCGTCGTACGCGACCGTGGCGTAGGCCATGTCGTTGACCAGCAGGATGTCGTGCTCGCGGCAGAACGCCACGGCGTCGCGATAGAACTCGAGCGTCGCCACGGCGCCGGTGGGGTTGTGCGGGTAGCACAGATAGAAGAGCTTCGCCCGCTTGGCGACGTCTCTGGGGATGGCCGAGAGGTCGGGCAGGTAGTCGTTGGCTTCGAGGAGGGGCGTTTCGAACACCTCGCCGCCCGCCATCAGCGCGTTGACTTTGTAGACCGGATAGCCTGGGTCGGGCACCAACACCACGTCGCCGGGGTCCACGAACGCCCACGCGAGATGGGCCAGCCCCTCTTTGGAACCGATGAGTTCGAGCGCCTCGGCTTTGGGATCGAGTCGCACACCGAATTCGCGCGCATACCATTGGGTGGCCGATTCAAGCAGCTTGGGCCAACCCCGGGGCGACTCGTCGTAACGGTGCGTCTCGGGGTCTTCCACCGCCTTGGAGAGCGCATCGAGGATGGGTCGGGGCGTGGGGATGTCGGGGTCGCCGATGCCCAGGTCAATGACGTCCGCGCCTTGGGCCACGGCTTCGGCCTTGATGCGGGCGAGTTCGGCAAACAGATACGGGGGGATCAGGTCGAGCCTGCGCGAGGGAGCAACCATGGGAACGGGGGCATTGTACCGGTCGGTACACTCGTGGGGATGCGATTGACCCATCTCGTTCACTGCGCCGGTTGAGCGTCGAAACTGGGGCCCACCCAGTTGGCGGACGTGCTCCGCCACATCCCGACCTCGGCAGACCCGAACGTCCTCGTCGGCTTGGACACCCGAGACGACGCCGGAGTGTTGCGCCTGGACGACGAGCGCGCCTTGGTTCAAACCGTGGACTTTTTCACGCCTGTGGTGGACGACCCGTATTCCTATGGCGCGATCGCGGCGGCCAACGCTCTGAGCGACGTGTACGCCATGGGCGGCACGCCGATTTCGGTCCTGAACATCGCGTGCTTCGACCCCTCGTCCGCGCCCGCCGAGGTGTGGGCCGACGTGCTGCGCGGGGCGCACGACAAGACGATGGAGGCTGGGGCCGTCGTTCTGGGCGGGCACAGCGTCGAGGACCCGCAACCCAAGTTCGGGATGGCCGTCACGGGTTGGGTGCATCCCGGCCGCATGTTCGCGAACACCAACGCGCAAGTCGGCGACCGCATCTACCTCACCAAGCCCTTGGGCACGGGCATTGTGACCACGGCGGCCAAGTTCGACAAGTGCAGCGAAGAAGAACTGGCGGCGGCGATCGCTTCGATGGCGACGCTCAACCGCAATGCTTGCGAGATGGGCCAAGCCGCCGAAGTGCGTTGCGCGACCGATATCACGGGCTTTGGCTTGGTCGGGCACCTGTACAACGTGGCGCGCGCCTCGGGCGTGAGGATTCGTGTTCGGTCGGCAAACCTTCCCGTGTTGCCGGGGGTTCGGGCGATGGTGGCTGCGGGCTGCCTGACCGGTGGCGCGGCCAAAAACGAGGCGTTTGTGGGCGACGCCTTGAGCGTTTCGCCTGCGGTCGAGCGGTGGCTGTTGGAGGTCGTCCTCGACCCGCAGACCAGCGGCGGGCTGGCGCTCTTCTCTCGGGTTCCGGTGGACGCTCCTTGCATCGGCGAGGTCGTGGAAGGTCCGGTGGGCGTCGAAGTGGTTTGATGCCCACATGGTTTCTGAGCGTGGCGCGGACGAATTCTCGAAATACTGTCCGCAAGCATTGACAAGTGTGCTGACCGTGTGCTAGCGTTCCAATTGTGGATCGAATCGCGGGAGTCGCATCGAGTGATAGCAGAATGCCCCCCCCCTCGAGGGTCGTAGGGCTTGGTTGGCGATTGCAAGGGGCTTGACCAAAGTCGTCGGCTTCCTTGTTTGGAGCGTTGTCCTTTCTGGAATTGCGTTCGCCGATCATCAGGCGGAACAGACGAACTCCAGCCGTGGGCTGCGGGTGAAACTGCTGGGATTGTCGCCAGACGACGAAGTCACGGGAACGAACGTCAACTTCACCATCGCCCTCGAAGCGTTTGCCCCGTCGAACCCCCAAGCCCCCCACTACGCGGTGGAAGCGTTCGACGAACTCAAGATCTACATCGAGGACACGTTGGTGTACTCGGTCACACGGTCACCAGGCGTTTCGGTCCCCACGTCGAAGCGGTTCGGTTCGCGAGCACGTACTTTGAACACGGAACCGAGGTGGAGTTGAAGGCGGTCGCGAAACTGGGTTGCTACAACTTCGGGACGCCTCCGCCGTTTCCTCCACCGTTGGTCTTGGCGGACACGATCACGACGACGCTCACGATGAACGTTGAGACCAGGAACCGTGCGACGGTGTTTGCGACGCACGAAGAGGCCGGAACTGGATACGTGCAACCACCCGTGGCGCCTCAATACTCATATGCCGCATTGCAGGGAGCAATGTCTGCCCTGGATATCTTGGACACGTTCAAGCACTCGGTCGTGCCGTCCCAACACACGGAGCTTAACGAGGTAGTTGGTGAAAACGTTCTGCTTAGCTACCTTAGAGAAGACAACCTCCTCTTTGCCTTCACGCATGGCACGGTCTACGGATTCAAGGCTTCATATACAGACCAAGACTCTGGCAATGGTGACGAGATGTTGGAGTGGTCTGAGATTCTAGCTGTTGGTCGCAACACCACGACCGGACGCAATCTAGCGCTGCTCTACGCATGCAGTGCATTTGGGGGCGGATCTTCAATGGCTTCTGCCTTGGGCATCACGGGTCCTGGTCGTGGAGTGGCTGGCTTCAACGTTGTCGTATGGTCTGCTTGGAGCTTAAGTACCCAAGTGGATGTTTTGTTGAGCAACCACTCAACACTAGTGATGGTCCGGCTTGTCGCTGGAGATACCCTGCAAGAAGCAGTTGACCATGCGAACAATGTCTACAAGCCCGTAGATCCGTTTGGGACCCACACTGACATGATTGTTGGCGGGGATTCATTTACGAGGACGCACTTTGTCTATGCTGAAGACAGTGCTAAACTGAATCAATGGAGGAACGCATGGTTTGCTTTGCCTTGATCTTTGCAATTGGCACTCAACTTGTCCAGGTGCCGCCGGAAGTTGCCTTGTCTCTCCGGTTCATCAACAGCCTGCTATCCAACGATCTGACGCCCGTTCGGTCCGCAGTCGCTTCGGACTTCGATGCCAGCAAATCGGACCTGACGCGAGGCGATTTCTACGTGCGTATCGGATCGTATTCGGTCAGCGGCAACGTTGCCAGAAATCAAATTAGTCACTTCAGCTACTTTCCGAGCAGTGCCAGTGAGGAACCTTCAGGTGGGGCCGTTGAGTTAACTGTCTCCGTTCTCAAATCACGAATGGAGAACGTATTGAGCCACGCCAATCTTCCAGGAAGAGTGATAGAAGTCCGAAACGTGCGATCCAGCGACTCAACTGGTTATGCCGAGGGTTCCTTAACTGCGAACGCGACAATTGAGTTAGCTGGGTATCCGCTGTGGGGTGGACCTTACTTTCGGTTCGATCGTGCTGGCCGTCTGATCGGTTTTAGCGCGAGTTATCCGCCGAATCCTCCTGCAGAAGTGTCGATAGTCACTAGCTTTGAGGAGGCCTGCAACATTGCATCTGCCGCAGCGATGGATTATATGCGAAGGACACGTGCGATGGATACTCCTGCAGTGACCATAAACGAAGAGTACACCAAGAACCATCCGGTACTGTGGCAACCATCGCGGCCGCAGAGGGGCAATGAGCTTGAGCCCAAGTATCGGGCTATCCGCGACGCCGACAGCTGTCTGGCCGTCTATGCGATCGTCTTTGACGGGGTGAACACTCGAACGGGCAAGTCTGGCCCAGCGGTTCGGGTGATGGTCGACGCAAAGACAGGTGCAGTCATCTCCTGTGGAGGTCCTTGAATTCAAGCCTTGGAGAAATCAATGGTACTGCTTACCCTGACTCTGGTTCTCGCTGCGACCGCTCAGATCTCGACTTCTGATGCTGCTGCTCAGGTCGCGATGCGGTTCTTGAACAACTTGAGCGCACATGAATTGTCCCCAGGGCGAACCGTGTCGCTGTCAGATTACGATTTGGCAAACTCGGACTTGACCCGACGCAGGTTCTACGTTCGCATCGGCCCGTATGCGGTTAGCGGGAATGCCGCTACTGGTCAAATCCACCACTTCACATACATGCCGGATCGTGCTGAAGACGTTCCGCCGGATCAAGTCCTTGATTTGACGACCGATACTCTGCATCCCAGAGCAAAGATCATTCACAATCTGTCCAATCTGGGCGGCAGCATGTCCGAGTTGGTCAAGCTTCGATCCAGTATTGGGAGTGGAGCTGCGGAGGGATCCGTGGAAGTGAATGGGAGAATATCGCTTGCTGGATATCAACTTTGGGGCGGACAGTTGTATAGGTTCGATCGCGCAGGAAGGCTTCTCAACTTTGCATCCCTCTCTGTTCCGAAGCCGCCTGCAGAGATCAAGGTGACGAAAACGTTCGAGGAGGCTCGCGAGGCAGCGGTGGCTGCGGCCATGCCGTTCGTGCGGTCCATGCGAGCCGGAAGACCGGTAATGCTCGAGGTGAACGAGCAGTACACGAGGCAGCAACCGGTGCTGTGGCAGCCCTCGCCGCGCATTGGTGAAACGTTGGCGCCGGAGTATCAGGCGATCCGCGACGCCGACAGTTGCCTCGCGGTCTATGCGATCGTGCTCGATGCCGTGAACCAGGAGACCGGTCGCGGAGGTCCTGCGGCGCGCGTCATGGTGGATGCGC
>JACFNW010000162.1 GCA_019454665.1 Fimbriimonadaceae bacterium
AGTGTTCGGCAAAGACGCGTTCACCATGCTTGTCCTGGGCTGCGACGAGAACCGCGCCCCCGGCGGCGCCAAAGTCACGACCGCTGCCGCGCGCAGCGACATGATGCTGGCCGTCCGGGTGGACCTGGTCAACGGCGAAGTGACGGGCATTTCCATTCCGCGCGACACGCTTTGGCGGGTGCCGGGTTACAGCGAGCAGAAGATCAACGCATACCACTCGATCGGAGGCAAGGAACTGGCCAAGAGAGCCGTCGAAGGGTTGTTGGGCGTCCCGATTGACCGGGTGGCCGTCATCAACTACGAATCCTTCCAACACATGGTGGACATGGTGGGCGGCATCGAGTTGGACGTCGAAAAGCGGATGAAGAAGACGGATCGCCGAGGCGACCTGTACATTGACCTGCAACCAGGATTGCAGAGACTCAACGGGTACGACGCCATGTGCTACGTCCGATACCGGGGCGACAGCGACTTCCATCGGCAAGAGCGACAGCGCGCGTTCGTGCTCAAGTTCAAGGAAGCCGTCCTCAGCCGGCCGCAAATGATCAACGAAATCGCGACCGAGAGCGTCAACCTTTTGGGCGGCGAACTATCGCCCGACGAGATGGCTGCGCTGGCGCGATTCGCACAGAGCGTCCAGAACGAGGACATTCGTATGGGCATGGTGCCCGTGAACGAAGCGGCCAACTACAACCTCCGCGTGGACGAAGACAAGCTTCCCGACGTGCTGGCCGAGTTCCACTTCGTGCCCCAACACTACACATCGAGGCTCGTCCGTTCGTGAACGTTTGGTTGGCGGCTTACGACCCCGACGAGCCGGAAGGCAGTCAGGCCAATCCCACACACCTTCAGCGCAAGGACCTGCGCAACATCCTGCTCGTCATCGCGTTGCTGATCGCCTTGTCCATCCCGGTGTACAACCAGATGAAGGCTCAGGCCCACCAGCACACGTGCCGGACGAACCTCAAGGAAATCGGCCAGGCGATGGCCCTCTATCGCGAAGAGAACAACGACCGCTTCCCGCCCACGCACGTGCGCGAACCCGGTGGCAATGCGCCCATGCTCTTCGCGGGCAAGCCTTCGACGTGGGCGACACAGGTGCAACCTTACATGGTGGTCCGCGCCTCGTTCGAGTGCCCGGCCGCTACGAAGGCCGAAGGCGTGATGACCGAACACCTGATGGACGCGAACAAGTCGTTCCTGAGCCACTACGGGATGTTCGAGCCGCGCGGCGGCGTGCCGCTCAATGCCCTAACCAACCCCGATACGGCCGTCGTCCTCGGCGAGACATCGAACCACGGGACGAACGACACCTATAACCCGCTCCCCATGAAGTCCGACTCGGGCGACGAGGTCGCGGTGGACGGTTTCCTCATCGGCTTCGACGTGGACAACCGGGACGGCGTCGGCGCGAAGTACGTGACCCGGTTGGCCCTGCCCGGCACGAAGAACGGCGAGTTCAAAGAAGATGGCCGAACGAGGCACCCCAGCGGCACGCAGGTGCTGTTCGCCAGCGGCTCGACGGCCTTTCTGCCCCCGACGGCCGCCCGCGTCGAGCGGTTGGGACGCAACTCGGAGGAGATCGTCCGCTTCTGGAAAGTCGACCGCTGATCGTGCCGAGTCAGAATTGAGGGAACGAATGCCCTCGCCCGTCAGCCCCGCGCCCTTGCCGCTCGAAACCGTGCTCGACCGCCGGTTCCGAGTCGTAGGCGTGCTGGGACAAGGTCCGATGGGCTTGGTTTATGAAGCCCTCGACGCGCAAGGCGATGTGCCCGTCGTGGTCAAGGAACTCGCGCCCTTCGGGACGACCCGTGCCGAGTCGGGCCATGTGGTGTGGGGCGTGCCCGCCGAAACGGCCCGCCAAGCATCGCGGCTGTTCGTCGAAGATGCCGAGCGGATGCGTCGAGCCCACCCGCCCCGCGTTCCCCCGGTTCGCGGCACGTTTCAGGAGCGCTCGACCGCTTACGTCGTCCGTCCCTACGATGCCGACGCCTTGCCCTTGCAGACGTTGCTGGATCGCGGCGAGCCGCTCGGCCTGGACGCCACGCTCGACATCCTGATGCAGCTCATCGAGACGCTGGAACGGGCGCATGCGCGGCGGCTGCTGCATCGGGGGCTCAAGCCCTCGAACGTCCTCCTCGGACCGCGCGGCGACGCGTGGGTGGTGGACTTCGGCCTGACGCGGGATTGGCTGGTGGATCGGCAGGTCTTGCGCTTGGGCCAGCCCCTGTTCGCCGCCCCCGAGCAACGCGCACCGCTTCATCTGCGCGGCGCAGCGACCGATGTGTTCGGGCTGTCGGCCATCGCCTACGCGATGGCATTCGGGATCCCGCCACACTTGGATTCGGTGCAGGGGGGCCGGTCGCCCGTCGCGGCGGCGTTGCTTCCCGAGAGCCATCGGCGGCTGGTGCGCGCGATCGAAGCGGGCCTTGAACCCGCCATGTCCGAGCGACCCGCCACCGTGGCCGCGTTCCGAGCGATGTTGGTCGAAGGGGTGGCCGACCGGCGCGACCCCGAGGGCGTGAACGAATTGGACGCCAGGCTGGTTCGCATCCAGCGTCTGAAGCACGCCCCGAACGAATCGCCCGGCGGCGGCGTCCTCGAACGTCCCAAGCCGTTGAAGGCGAAGGTCTGCCCCGTTTGCGCCGTGGGCACCATCGTGAAGCGGCCCATCCACGAGCGGCTGTGCCCCGCATGCCGGGTGGGCGTCGTCCACCTTCGCAAGCACACGCTGGGCCACGGCCCGTGCCCCGTCTGCCGTTACGGCCTTTTGAAGGCAGCCACCAAGAACCCGTTCCGCAAGACTCGTTGGGCGTGCGGGTGCGGCGCGCGGTTCGAGGGCACCGCCCAAGCCCTGACCCAAACCGCGCCCGAGGACGCCCACGCGAGCGAAACTTACCCCTACGACTCCTGGCTTGCGATGGCCGAAAGGGGGAGCGCCGCGATGGTCTGCGACGGGTGCCAGGCGACGTTCGACTTGGACGGCGACCGCTGGAGGCACATCGGAACCACCCACGAAATCAGCCGCTACCCCGACGAGTGGGCTCGGCTGGCGGCTGGGTTGCCCGCCGATTGCGGGAACGCGGTATGCAACGCGTGCGGGGCGGATTGCTTCGTGGAGGACGACTCGGTCACCGTGCTGGATGCCGAGCGGGACCCGTTCGGGTTCGTCGAGCGGCACGTGGGTAGGCCGTTCACGTGGGAAGAACTGCGCTGGGTCGGTGCGGGCAAGGAGTCGGGCCATGCGGGCTGGGTCTGCCTCGCTTCGGGCACGGAGTTCGACGAGGAAAGCGGGTTGCTGCGGCTCGTGCGGACGCAACTCCCGGCCCTCCATCGGTTCGTCGGACGGCTGGAGACCGTGGACGATTGGCACCGGCTGGCCCATGGGCTTCCGCTCGCGCGGGAGGACGACACACTGCGGGCGAAGCTGCGCGAGGCGTTGCGGCAGGCGTACCGGTCGGGTGTGCTGGATGTGGACGGCCGCGACTGGTCTGGCCCTGCCACGCGGGTTCTGGCCGATGGGGACGACGTGCGCGAGGTCGGGGCGCAGTTGGTCGTCGGCGAGGGTCAGTTGGTGTTCGGCGGGCTGTTGCGGAAGTTCAAGATGCCCCTGGACGCGGCTGCCTTTTGGCACGCCAAGGGCCACTCGCTGCTGGCGGACTTGAAGGATGGCGGCGTCGAGGAGTGGGTCGTCGAGCCCCTTCAGTGGACGGTGGCGCTGGAGTCGGGCAAGCACACGTTGACGCTCACCGCCGAAGACCTCGCGGCGCGCCTGGCAGGCCGTCCGTAACCAACCGCCCGCCCCACGAGGTTCCGCTGGCGAAAAGTATAATCGTTCCTATAGCGGGCTCCGGCCACAACATCCCCGTCGCTTGCCGACTGTGGTCCGGAACCCAGGGCGCGTCCGCGCCGCCAAAGGAACCAAACCGGTGTACCAACAACCGTTGCCTCCCGAATACGCGGGCATGGGCGATGCCGAAGCCTCCGCGCGCATCCGTGCCGCCAAGCAAGCCCTCGGTTCGCGCGTCGTCGTCTTGGGCCACCATTACCAACGCGACGAGATCATCGAGCACGCCGACCACCGGGGCGACAGCTACAAGCTCGCCAAGGACGCGGGTAGCCACCCCGAAGCCGAGTTCATCGTGTTTTGTGGCGTGCACTTCATGGCCGAAAGCGCGGACATCCTGACACCCGACAACCAGATCGTGATCCTGCCCAACCTTGCGGCGGGCTGCTCGATGGCGGACATGGCCAACTTCTTCCAAGTCAAACGATGCTGGAAGGAACTCGGCGAAGTCACGGACACCGGCCGCATCGTCCCCGTGACCTACATCAACTCGGCCGCCAACCTCAAGGCGTTCGTCGGCGAACGAGACGGCACGGTTTGCACCTCGACCAACGCCCCGACGGCCGTGGCCTGGGCCCTCGAACACGGCGACAAGGTGCTGTTCTTCCCCGATCAACACCTCGGCCGCAACACGGGGGTTCGGCTGGGCTTCGACCCCGAGCGGGACATGGTGGTGTGGGACCCGTTCAAGCCGCTCGGCGGCAACGCGCCCGAGCGCATCCGCGACGCCACGTTCATCCTGTGGAAGGGCCACTGCAGCGTCCACAAACGGTTCACCGTGGGGCAGGTGCAAGCGGCGCGCGCCAAGCATCCCGACGTGCGCGTGCTCGTCCACCCCGAATGCGAGCTCGAAGTCGTGCGCATGGCCGACCACAACGGCTCGACCGAGTACATCCTGCGCACGATCGAAGAGGCCGAGCCGGGCAGCACGTGGGCCATCGGAACGGAGATCAACCTGGTCTCGCGCCTGGCCAAGGAACACCCGGACAAGACCATTTTCTGCCTCGACGAGCAGATTTGCCCCTGCTCGACGATGTACCGCATCCACCCGAGTTTCTTGTGCTGGGCGCTGGAGAACCTGGTGGCGGGACGCGTGGTGAACCAAGTGAAGGTCCCCGAAGCCGTCGCCGCCCCCGCCCGCAAGGCGTTGGCGCAAATGCTGCGCGTCGGCGTCTCGCGCGATTGACCTCGTTTGGTGTAGCGGCTAAACTGGGCGCAATGGCGCAGTCCGACGGTACCCCCATCGAGACCCTCGTGGGCTTGACGCGTCGCGAGTTCTTCGGGCGGACGGCCCGAGGGATCGGCGCCCTCGCCCTGGCCAGCCTGCTGCCCCAAGCGGCTTGGGCGAACCGCCCGAGCCAAACCGGTCTCCACCATCCCGCGAAGGCCAAACGCATCATCTACCTGTTTCAAGCGGGAGGTCCAGCGCAGCAGGACCTCTTCGACTACAAGCCCCTGCTGAACCAACAGCACGGCCAGCCGCTGCCCGACCTCGTGCGCCGCGGCCAGCGGCTCACGGCCATGAGCGTCAACCAAAGCGTGCTGCCGCTCGCTGGGTCGCCGTTCAAGTTCGCCCAGCACGGCCAGAGCGGCGCGTGGATCAGCGAACTCATGCCCAACCTCGCCACCGTGGCCGACGAGCTTTGCTTCGTCAAGTCCATGTTCACCGAGGCCATCAACCACGACCCCGCGATCACGTTCTTTCAAACCGGCGCCGAGTTGGCGGGCCGACCCTCGTTCGGCGCGTGGCTCTCGTACGGCTTGGGTTCGCTCAGCGAAGACCTCCCGGCGTTCGTGGTGCTGGCCAGCGCCAACAAGGGCGACCAACCCCTCTATGCCCGCCTGTGGGGCAGCGGGTTCCTCGATTCCAA
>JACFNW010000163.1 GCA_019454665.1 Fimbriimonadaceae bacterium
GACCTGTGGTTGCGAGTGGAGTCCTTTGCCCGAGGCCGGCAGCGACGAGGTCTGGTCTCATGCGCCTGCTCCTCCTCAGCCGGGCTTGCCTCCCAATGACGAGGTCGCGTCGCCTCAGCCGATCCTAACGAACGATCGGTCCCACGCCCCAGCGCGTCAGGCAAGCCGCATCCGAAGCCCCGACGCTTCGGGCCATCCTCTCCGCGCACCTCCGACGGGTTAGGATTCGTCCTTCCGTTTGACGCGTAGCGTCGAGCGGCCCACCCGTTTGCGAGTTGCCATGATCCCAATCATTACGCAATGGCCGCGCCAAAGAGGCGGCCATTGAAAGTCGGTAGATTCATCGTCGGTCCAGGCCTGGGCCTTGCCGCAGTGGCTTCCGTCGGCGTGTTCCTGTGGGCTCCGCGCCCGCTCGACGAACCGTCGAACATCCAAGCCGCACGCGAAAGGGCGAAGGTCGCCCGGACCCCTCCGCCCTTGGTCAAACCTGTGCCCGAAGACCTGCTCGCGCGGCCCCTGACGCCCGCGCAGCGTGCCGAGGTCGAGCGGATCTCCGAAGCTTGGCGCGTCGAACGCGAAGCCCTTGAATCCGAAATGCGGCGTCACTCGAACGGTCTTCCGGAGCGTCCGGGCTCGGTCGAGGGCCTTCGGACGAGTCTGCAGGGCTATTCCGAACTGTCGGCTCGATACGATCGGGCCCGTGAAGCCGCTTGGCGGCGGGCGCTGGCCGCCGTCGAGGACCTGCCATGAAAGCAACTCTCTGGTTCGCATTGGTTCCGGGTCTCGCATCCGCGCAGACCGCTCTCACCCTCGAAGAGGCTCTCGCCACGGCGCGCCGTCAAGCACCTTCCATCGTGGCAGCCCAAGCCGAAGCGCGTTCCAAAGTCGGCGAGTGGCGTGCGGCACAGAGCAACCTCGGTCCAAAGTTGACCGGCAACGGGTTCTATGCCGATTCGCGCAACGGCGCGACGCTCCAAACCATGGGCGGCATGCCGGACACCACCATGGCGATGCCGGCCGGACGCACGACGGTGGGCAACCTCATGCTGATGTTGCCGCTCTACTCCGGAGGTCTGTTGGAATCCCGAACCGCCGCAGCCAAAGCGCGCGCGGCCGCCATCGAGGGCGCGGTGGACGAGGTCGTTGCCGAAACCCTCTTGGCCGTCAAGGAAGCGTACTTGACAGCACTGCTCGAGCAGGAACGCGTGGCGGCCCAGCGCGCGCGACTGAAGGCCGTCGAGGAGATGCTGCGCACCACTCAGGCCCGGTTCGATGAAGGCAAAGACCTCCAGGCCTCCGTCCTCCGCGTTCAAACGGAGTCGCTGATGGCTCAGCGCGACTTGCGCGCCGCGGAGAACTCCCGGGACAAGGCGCTCATCGGGCTTCAGCAAGTCATCGGCGGCGATCCGGGTGCGCCTCGCCCCACAGTGGGCGCCTTGGTCCAGACCGAGAACCCCTGGACGCTGGACGACTCGCTGGCCAACGCCCTGGAGCATCGGGGTTTGATCCAGGCTGCCCAAGCTCTGATCGCAGCCGCTCAAGCCGAGGTCCGGGCGGCGACGGCGCGGTCCGCACCCCAGGTCTACGGCCAGGCGATGGCGGACGCTTCGGGCGACCCGATGATGCGGGGTTCCACGTTCGGGGTGGTGCTGACCATCCCCCTCTACGACGGTGGCGAGCGTCGGGCGATGGCTTCGGCGATGCGGGCCATGGTGGATCGCGAAACCGCCATGCTGCGCGCGATGCGGCTCGAGGTCGAGACCCAAGTGCGTCAGGCTTGGCTAGACCTCCAGACGGCGGCACAAGACGTGGAAGCCGCCCGATCGTCGGTCGCCGCGGCAGAGGCCGCCTACGACGTCGTGCGGCTGCGAGTCGAAGCTGGCAAGGGGATTCTCCTCGAACAACTCGACGGGCTCCGCCTCGTGGCCGAGGCACGGTTGGCCCTGGCTCAAGCGCTTTTCGATCACCGGCTGGCCCTGGCGCGTCTCGAACGCGCCTCCGGTCGGACAGCAAAGGAACAACCATGAAGAACCTCCCCTTCCTCGCTCTCGCCGTCACGCTCCTGGCCTTCGGTTGCTCGGAGCCGCCCAAGGAATCCACGGCTTCCCCTGCCGGCAACGAAGCCGCGAACGCACCCGCACCCAGCGAACCGACCACGGCCAAGGCGCCGAACCTCGGCGCGATCGTGGGCGGCGCGCACTTTGGTGTGAAAGTGACGTCCGACCCGACCGAACCCAAGGTGGGCTCGGTCAAGTTCACGATCATGGCCGACCACCACGGTCAACCCGCCTCCGGTCTTCCCGTCCAGGTCCGCATCACCAAGATTGACGGCGATCAGCTGCCGGTCGCGGACGCCCAAGAGACCGGCGTCGGCCAGTTCGAAGCCACCGTGGAGATTCCCACGGCAGGCGACTACCACCTCGAAGCGATCCTCGGCGCCGGCAGCGGCCACGACGAGATCGCCAAGTACCGATTCACCGTCATCGAGTGACCCCCATGCGCTTCACCCTCTCGCTCCTCCTGTTCCTCCTCGCCGTCGCATCGTGGGCGGCTAGCATCCAAACCGCCTCGTTCCGCATCGAAGTCGTGACCGACCCGGCCGTCATCCCCATTGGAAAGGCGAATCTGGTCGTCTCGGTAGCCGACGCTGCGGGCAAGCCGGTCGAAGGCGCCGAAGTTCGGGCCATCGCCAGCATGCCCGGGATGAACATGGGGGAGCGAGAGCAACCCGCCCGGCCAGAGGGCTCGCCAGGGGTCTATCTGGTGCCCGCGGTGTTCTCGATGGCGGGACTCTACGAAGTCACCGTCACGGTCAACGGTGAATCGGGCGTCGCCACGTTCCGCACCGGCGAGAACACGTCGGGATCGGAGGGGTTCCCCTGGGGTCGGGTGGCCCTGATCGCCGGGGGCGTCGGCCTGGCCGCTTTCATCGTGTGGCGAATGAGACTGACCGGCCAGCGCGTCGCATGGAGCGGCATCTTCAACTTCAAAACGGCCGGTTCGTTGCTCCTTCTGTTCGGGGCCCTGGGCGCCGCGATCTGGGCGGTCAACAACCTGCGCCGCCCAGGTGCTATGACTCCCATCGAATCCCAGGCGATGGAGATGAACACGCCCGCCCCCGAAGGCGTCCACACGGTGGACCTCGTCGAGGTGGTTGCGCGGCCCCTTGGTGCGACGGTTTCGTACTCGGGCCAAGCCGTTGGGTTCGTCGAGCACGACGTGGTCGCACGGGTTTCCGGTGCGATCGTCGAGATGCCGGTCTATGTGGGCGACCGAGTCTCCAAGGGCCGGTTGCTCGCCCGGCTCGATACGTCGCTCACCGATCCGGAGGTCGCCATGAGGCGGGCCGCCGCCACCCGTGCCCGCGAGGGGGTCGGCGTCGCTGCTCTGGAGGCGCGCGAGAAGGCCGAGGAGATCCAGCAAGCCCAAGCCGAACTGATGATGGCGCGTGCCGAAGCCGACGAAGCCCACCAAATGGCTCTGGCGGCGCAGCACGGCCAGACGGTGGCGGAAGCCGATATCCGGGCCGCCAAGGCCGAATCGGCCGCGATGGCTGCCGAAGTCTCCTCCGCACAGGCCGATCTGGAGTATCAGAACGCCGAATTCCAGAGAGCGCGCAGCCTTCACGAACGGGGCGCGCTGACCCGCGATGAGTTCCAGCGCGCCCAAGCGGACCACAAGCGCGCCCAGGAGATGGTGCGCTTGGCCCAGGAGCGACAGCGGAGGAGCGAAGCCATGCGAGATGCGGCCGAGGCCGCGTGGGAGCGCGCCCGGTCGGAAGCGGCGGCTTATGCCCGCAAGTCCGCCCAGGCGCGAGAGGCCATTCGCGCCAAAGAGGCGGCCCTCCAACGCGCGCGTACCGCCGAGAGAGCCGCAGCGGCTCGAATCTCGCAAGAAGAGGCTATGGCCCGCGAAGCCGATGCTGGGTTGCGAGGCGCGGCGACGCTTCGCGGCTACTCCGAGCTGCGCAGCGAAACCGATGGCTTGGTTGTCCAGCGCCTCATCGCACCGGGGCAGGTGGTCATGCCCGGTCAGGCCGTGCTGCGCGTAGCGCAACTCGCCCCGATCCGGCTCCAAGCCAACGTGCCGGCGCTAGACCTGGCTCGCATCGCCGTCGGGGCCAGGGCGTTGGTCACCATCCACGGGTCGGAGAACCCGCCCTTGGAAGTCCGCGTGAGTTCCGTCGCGCCGAGCGTGGACCCTGTCTCCCGCACGGGCATCGTCGAAGCGATCTTCGCCAACGCAACGGAAGCCGTCAGGCCGGGCCAGTTCCTGACGCTCGAGTTCGAAGTCGGGGAGTCGCAGGACGCGTTGGTCGTTCCCATGTCGGCCGTCGTGCGTCACGCAGCGGCCACGGGAGGCGTGTTGGCCAACGACGAGTCGGCTTTCGTCTGGGTCGCCGAGCCGGCGATGAACGCCGAGTTCACCCTGCGCCGACAACCCGTACGGCTGGGAGCGCGATCGGGCAGGAACGTCGCCGTGGTCGAGGGCCTCGCGCAAGGCGAGCAAGTGGTCGCACGTCCGTCGGCGATGCTCCAGCCGGGGCAGCGCGTCGTCGCTCGGACTTCGGAGGCGTTCACAAGCGACCTGACGGTCACGGTCACGGAGCGCGGCTACGAGCCCGCGACGCTGACCGTTCCGGCCGGCAAGGCGTTCACGATCACGTTCGTCCGGCAGGCCGATCCCTCGTGCGGAGACAGTTTGGTGTTTCCCACGCTGGACATCGAGAAGACCTTGCCCCATCGCGAGCCCGTGAAGGTCGAGATTCCCGCTCAGCCACCCGGTGAGATCAAGTTCGCCTGCGGCATGGACATGTACCGAGGCAAGGTCGTCGTGCGATGAACGGAAGGCCGCGCCACCTGAACGCGCTCCACCTCATCCACAAGTGGAGCATCGAGCATCCCTACGCGGTTCTGGCGTTCTACGCCGCGATGATGGCGCTGGCTTGGATGGCGATCCAGAAGATGCCTCGCCGCTTCGCCCCCTATGTCGAAAGCCCGATGATCGGCGTCGTCACGATGATGCCAGGACTCTCGGCCCAGGAGATGGAGACCTACGTCTCCAAGCCCATCGAAGAACAACTGGTGAACCTCAAGGGTCTCCGCTACATCCGGAGCACGTCGCAGGACGGGTTCTCGATCGTCGCGCTCGAATACCCGTACGGCACCAACATGCAGCGCGCCATCACCGACGTCCAGTCGCTGATGAACGTGACGCAGGCCAACCTTCCGGCCACGGGCGCCAACCTCAAGCCGTCGTTCGTCGTCCCGATCGACCCCCTCAACCTGCCGATCTTGACGCTCTCGCTGCGAGGCGATCCCGAGAAAGGCTGGGACATGGTGAAGGTGCGCGAGTTCGCCGACAACACGGCGATCCAGCGCCTGAAGTCCGTGGAGAACGTGTTCTCCGTCGTGCCCTTTGGCGGCTATCGGCGACAGATGCAGGTGGTCGTGGACCGAGAGAAGCTCGCCGCTTACAAGCTCTCGATCCTCGACGTTCGCAATGCGATCGACCGAGCCAACGTCGCGGCCTCCGGCGGCACCCTTACCGATGGCGAAAACGAGGCGATCATCCGAGTCGAGACGCGCGCCTCCAGCGCAGACGACGTCGCCAACTTCCCTATCGCCGCAGCTGGTTCGCCAGAGGGCGCCCAGGCATCCACGCCCACACCGATGGGCGGAATGGGCGGCATGGCCTCCGCTCCCGCCGAAACATAA
>JACFNW010000164.1:0-657 GCA_019454665.1 Fimbriimonadaceae bacterium
ATCCCCTATGGCCCCAACACGCCGGCGCTCACGGGGTACGGGTTCACGCTCACCGAGACCCGCGAGGGCGTGATGCGTCGCGCGACGGATGCCCTTCGCGCCGCGGGATTGACCGTCCACGCTCCGATGCCCGAGGCGATCGGCGGCAACAACGACAAAGTGTTCGCGATCATCTCGACAGTCACCTTGGCCGATGGCAAGCAATACGTCACCGTCGCCGTGGCCTCCGACAAGGGCGATCGCAACGAGGCGCCACGGGTCGCCCGCTTCCTTCGAGATCGGATGCAGGGCCTGCCAACTGGCGGGTCCGAGATACCGATTGGCACGTGGCGACGCGAGAGCGACGGGTTGGAAATCGAGGCCACTTGGGACGGGACCACTCTGCGGCAAACGATTTCCAGGCTCGATCCTGCGATCTCGGCTGCCGGGTTCCAGGTCGGCGAACACGTCGGCGAGTTTCGCTTGACCGAGCCGAACAAGATGACCGGCCGAGGCAAGTGGAGGGTCGGTGGGCGCGAGGAGTGGCGCGACATGACGATGGAAATCCAGAACGCCACGACGATGGTCCTGAGCGGCGGCGGAGGCGTTTGGACATGGCGGCGCGTCGGCGGAGCCACCCCCACGCCCCCGACCAACGCCCAACCCATGACTGGCCTT
>JACFNW010000164.1:667-5529 GCA_019454665.1 Fimbriimonadaceae bacterium
CGACGGCGACGGGCTGGAAGTCGTCGGCGTTTGGGATGGTCCCGTGCTCCGCCAGACGATCGCCTTCGCCGACCCGATGACGGCCGCCGCCGGGTTCACGGTCGGGGAACCGGTCGGCGAGTTCCGGGCCGCGGGGACCAACAAGTTCACGGGCCGGGGCAAATGGCGGGTGGGAGGCCGCGAGGAGTGGCGCGACCTGACCGCCGAGTTGCAGAACCCGAACACGGCGTTGCTGGTTGGAGGAGGCGGCGCATGGACTTGGCGGAAGATCACGCACGACCCCATCGAACTCGCCGGAACGTGGCGGCGCGAGAGCGACGGCAGCGAGGTCGCGTTTTCTCGTTCGGGCGAAGGCTATGCGGGGCACATCTCGAAGAACGTTCCGGCTTTGGAGGCCGCCGGTTTTCGCGTCGGCGAGCAGACGTTCAGCGCCACGCGCCAGAGCGCGGCCCGATTCGTGGGCAAGATCAAGTTTCGCGGCGCGGGCGGCGAAGAGTGGGTGGATGGCGCGTTCGTGATGGAGTCGGCCAACGTGATGGTGGGCTACTACCGGGGCTTCGTCGAGCGCTGGATCCGGGCCTCGGCTTCTCAACCGACCACGAGCAAGGCGCCCCTTGTCGGGTTGTGGCGGCGAGAGGGCGATGGGCTGGAGGTCAGGGCGACTTGGAACGGCGACACCTATGTCCAGCACATCGCCAAGTTGATCGGCAACATGGCGGACCTCGGGTTCAGCGTCGGGCAGTCCATCGGCGAGTTCAAGCAGTCTGGGGCCGACCGCATGAGCGGGCGGGGCTTGTTCCGTCGCAGCCGTGGCGTGGACACGTGGCACGACGGCACGATCAAGGTCGAGGGGCCCGACACGATCCTCATCGAGTTCCCTGGCGTGCACCAAGGTCGGTGGCATCGAATCGCCGAAGGGTAATCGCTTCGGGCGGCGAACACCTAACGCCATGCGGCGCTCGGCGACGCTGTGGACATCTAGCGCGATTGCAGCGCTCTCGGTGCTCCTGGCCGGTCTGATTCAAGCGAACCTGCCCTGGTTCGCCAACCTGGAGTTGCGCCTGTTCGATGGACTCGCCGCCCGTCATTTGCGGGTGCCCGCCGACGCTGGCCTGGCCGTCATCGGCATTGACGACGACACGTTCCCCAAGCTCGGCGTCCCCAGCGACCGTGTGCCCAGAGACCGGCACGCCGAGCTTCTGAGGAGGTTGGCGTCGGCGGGGGCGAAGGGAGTCGTGTTCGACCTCTACTTCGTGGACCTTTCCGACCCCGAAGCGGATGCGGCGTTCGCGTCGGCCATCGCGAGTTCCTCGATCCCCGTGGCGTTCCCGCTCGAGACCGAGACTTCTGCGGAGGACCCTGCCAGTCGCTCGGGGCGGCGCTGGACGTTCCGCGAGTTCGTGTACGACGTGTCGCAGGTGCCAAAGGCGCACCTCGGCATGGCGCAGGCGTTCGCGCCCGATCGGCTGGCGCGGGGCATTTACACGGTCGTGGAGAACCGCTCCTACGATCCGCCGCAACCCCTGCCCCACATCGCGCTGCTTGGCTGGGCGATGCTCGCTGGCCGCGATCCAAGTGCGCTCGCGTTCGATGGCTCGGGTTGGCGGCTCGGGGATCTCTTCTTGCCGACGGGGCCTGACGCCGAGGTGGCCACGCGGTTCCTAGAGCCTGAAGCCGACTTCGGCTTCTGCGAGTACGCCGACGCGTTGGCGCTGGACGACGGCGCTTTTCGAGAGCGGTTCGCCGACAAGGTCGTGCTGATCGGTTACGTGAATTCGGTTGACTTGGCGCCAACCCCGCGCGGGGCGATTCCCGGAGTCCACTTCGTGGCCCAGACGGTGAACGGACTGGCCGACGCGGCGCGCAAGCCGCTCGCGACCGCTGGGCGAGAGATCGCCCTTGGTTCGGCCTTCCTGGTGGGTGCCGTCGCGGCTTGGCTGACCTCGCGCGTTCGCTTCCGGTCGGGTTGGTTGGGGTTGCTTGGGTTGGCTGTCGGGCTCGCCTTGATGCCCGACGTGTTGATGGCGGGCAAGCTGTGGTTGCCAACGCTGCTTCCTTGGTCTACCTTTGCGCTGAGCGTGTTGCTGTCGGGCGTGGTCGAGGGTGCCCGCTCGGGCAAACTGGCCGATCGGTTCGTGCCCGCCTTCTTCCGGAAGGGACGTAGGCCCGACCAGACCGAACAAGCCGCCGTTCTGTTTGTGGACGTTCGCAGCTCGACGAAGCTGGTGGCCACGGTTGGCGACGTTGCGGGGCGAGACATCCTCAATCGGACCGTGCGCCTACTTTCCGCCGTGGTCGAGGCCGAGGGCGGCGAAGTCGAGCGGACGGCTGGCGACGGGTTGATCGCCGTCTTCCGGCAGGCCGAACATGCCGACTATGCGGAGCGAACCGCGAGGTGCGTCGGACTGATGCAACGCGCCGTTTTGCCTATCGCTCAGGAGACCGAGGAGCAAATCGGGTGGAAGTTCGGCTTGTGGTTCGGGATGGAGGCTGGGCCGATCTCGGGCCAGATTTTGCCTTCGCAGGGCAGGGACGAGTGGAGCATTTACGGCTTGACGGTGCACCTTGCGGCCCGACTCCAGGCCGAGTGCAGCCACCAGCGGGCGGCCGTGTTGCTCGGGCCGGCGATCGCCGCTCTGCTACCCGACAGCGTGCCCCGCGCACCCGCCGAACCGTTCATCGCCAAGGGTTTCGACGACCCTATCCAAGCGTGGGTGATGGGCAACGAAGAACACTCGGAAAACGAGCGACTCGGACCGGGTTAGCGGCTCTATAATAAGCGAATGTTTGGCCGTGCGTCCTTGGCACTATTGATGCTCGCCGCTTCGTTCGCGGTTCAGGCGCAAACGCGCAACCGACCTCCGGCAACGCCGCCTCCGGCTCAAACCACCTCGGTGTTGCCCGTCAACCGCGTGTCGCTGTTCCCCAACGGTTCCCGCCTTGTGCGCGAGACCAAGCCTCTGGAAGGTGTGCGACGCAACACGGCGCTCAAGGTCAAGGACGAGCTCTCTGCCGCCGCCAACGCCGTCGAGTACATCGTGGCCAACACCGAGACCGTTCGCTTGCGCCCCCGGTCGCGTGTGGTGCTCGACAGTCTGCCGCCCGAAACCCCCAGCCCCAACGCCGAAGCTCTGACCAAGATCAAGGTTCAGGAGGGCACGATGCTCGTTCGTGGCAGCCACGCGTTTCGCGGCGCAGGAAGGTTCGTGGTCGAGACGCCCATGGGGATCGGGACGGCGGCTCGGGGGACCAGTTTTGCGGTGACTTACTCCGACCATGGCGCGGACATTTTGGTCGCCGAGGGCGAGGTGGACATCACGTCGGCGACCGACCCATCGCAGCGGTTGATCGTGCGGCACGGGCAAAAGCCGTTCATCGGGAGTTCGCTGAACGAGCCGTTCCCGACGTCTCCCGTGGGTCTCGGTCCGGCGGACTTTGCCCTCTTCGTCGAGTTGCTCTCGCTGCCGGGATCGGCCAACGGAGGCGACCTGCAGAACGACATCGCCAACGCCGACATCAGCGAGATCTTCACCAAGCGCTGGGACCCCAACGGCCGGTGGGCCGCCAACGGACCGCCGGCACCCGACACTTACGACGACGCCTGGGAGCCCGAACTCCGCAACATCGTGCGGTTCGACCGGCCTGTGGGGACTGCGGCGGATGCCCGGTTCGATGGGTTTGCCGTGGTCAATCAGGAGGGTGTGCGGCGCGCCTTGGGCGAGGGCTTCCACCTGCAGGCGCTGTCGCCCGATGGCAAGACGATCTACGCCACCAGTCTGGAGAAAGGCCTCTGGGCGTTCGACTTCGACGGCAAGGCCGAGCCGCGCCAGATCAGCCCGAAGCCGCTCGTCGAGCTCGACATCTCGCCGGACGGGACGCGTTTGGTGGCCTGTGTCGGCTTCAAGCTCGTCGAGGGCCGCCCGCGCGCGTTGCGCGACCACTGGGTCGTCTTGGATATCGCCACGGGCAAAGAGCGAACGCTCGAACAAGCAGAACCGCTCCGGGAGGAGAGGTTCGACCAATCGTACGATTGGTACCTGCGCGGACGCATGGTCGGCGCGTGGTTCGAGGAGGGCAAGCGCCTGATCGCCCATCGCGGCGAAGACCGAAACGCCGTGTTCATCGCGGGCGACGGCGAGACCCCGAGGGTCGTCCTTCGCGGGCGGGGTTACATAGCGCCGATGGGCGGGCAGTGGATCTATTCGCCGGGGTTCGAGAACGAGACGCGGCGCGAAGTCACCGTGGTTCGGGTGTCGGACGGCCGCTCGTGGACGTTCGAGGTCGCCAAGCCGGTCGAGAACTCGGCCAACGCGTGGACCCTCGGCGACCGGACGATCCAGGTCAGCCTCACGCATCAGATTCGGTTGGGCGCGAACCCCGAACTCGTGGAAGCCGCTCGCCGACCCGAGGACACCTACCCGCAGATCCCGGGGGCGGTGTCGCCCGATGGGCGGTTCATCGCCTACGTCGAATGGCTCACGGACCGTCTGATCGTGGCCGACGCCAAGACGCCGACCCGGCTCTTCGACACCGGGATCGCCCTGCCCGCCGACGTCCGGCTCACGTGGTTGCCCGTTGGCGACACGATCGCCTACCGTCGTACCCAGCCCGACTACCACGACGTGTACGCCGACGAGGAGGAACGCAAGACGCCCAAGCCGATGCGTTTGGTCGCTGGCGAAGTCGAGTTGGGGGCCATCAAAATGCCCGCCGCGCTCAAGAAGCCGGACGGCACGAGCGACTTCACCGCCAACCCCCGGCCGGACGTCGCCACGTTGATCGGCACGCCGAGCCAAGCCCTTGACCTCAAGGCCCAGGACAGCAACGGGCGCGTGACGGGAACGCTCAAGGGCGGCCCGGCA
>JACFNW010000164.1:5539-5701 GCA_019454665.1 Fimbriimonadaceae bacterium
GCGGTCTTCTGGGATCGCGCCACGGGTGTCACCACGCTGATCCGACCCGGCTCGGATTTCACGGCTGGCATCGACGTCTCGGACGCGGGCCTCGTCGGCAACTCGTCGCAGGGCGCGTTCTTCTGGTCGCCCAAGAGCGGATTTGTGGATTTGGGCGGCGAG
>JACFNW010000165.1 GCA_019454665.1 Fimbriimonadaceae bacterium
GTACTCGACGAGTTGCAGCGGGTCGGCGGCCATGAGCGCGCGCACCGGGCCGTCGCTGAACGCCATGCCCGCAGGCGAAAGGACGCGCACCTTCCACCGAGAGAACCTGGCCCCCACGTCCTTGGCCCATTGCTCCACTTCGTTGCCCTCGTAGAAGCAGAGGTATCCAGCGGCGACGATCCACCCGAACAAGGGGATGTTGTAGCGCCAATCAATGAAGCCGTGCAACCCGAGCCCCATGAGCAGAATCCACTTACGGAGCGGCTTGGCGAACACCAGCGTGGCCAGAGCCACCTCGACCAGCAGCGTGGCATAGGTGAGGAGCGCCACCATCGGCTGCTGCTCGAGGAACGGGGGCACGCCGAAGCGGTCGAACTCGTTGAGTTGTGCGGGGTACCACGTGGCCGTCCCTTCCCGCCAGTGGGTGCCGTGCGCCTTGTGCCACACCGTGGTGAAGTACATCAGCGCGAGTTGATACTGAACCAGACGTTGCGGCCAAAGCGAAACCGAGGGCAGTTCGAAGTCTTCCTTCCCCTTCCACAGCCGGATGAAGCGATCCATCGAACACGACGCACCCGCCGGACCGACCGCAAGGATGATGAGGCAGTTCCGGATGAGCGTGTCGCCGCTGTGCAGCACGATCGGGTTGCGGTGGTGGAGCGAGATGTACCCGACGGCCAACGCGATGGTCGAAAGCCGCGACCAGAGTCCCAACGTGGTCAGAAGCGCGGCCACCATCGTGGCGAGATAGAGGGTCAGCGTCACGGGTGCGCTCGTGATGCCCGCGTAAACATTGATGCGCCAATCGGGTCCCAGCCATTGCGAGGCCGCCGCCCATGGCACGAAGCCGTCTTCGGTGAACCACGCATCGAAGTCGGGCAGCATCATGGCCAGGTTGACGAACGCCAGCGTGCCCAGGGCGATGCGGTACACGCCGAAGGCGGCTGGCGAACCGCGCCCGAACCACCACGCGTCGCACCCGCGAAGCCAGTTCATTGCCACCCCTTGGCCCGCAAGATCGCGTCCGTGTCCACCTGGTGCTCGTGGTACACGAACTCCGAGTACTCTTCCTTGAACTTCACGTCCGGCCCCGGAAAGACGAAGAAGTGCCGCTTCAGGCGGACTCGGACGGGAAGGTTCGCGGGGTCGTGCGCTTGCTCCAGGGCGATCCTCTGGGCGAAGATCGGCCACAGGAACGAGTTGCTCTCCATGTGCGCCCGCTCAAGGAACTTGCGGTAGCGCTCCTTCATGTACTTCTGGGGCGGCTCCAGGGCGAACATGCGCGGGTAGCCCCCCACGAACCTGGTGCCGTCGGCGTACTCCACCTCGGCATCCACCCAGACGTCGGTGTCGGCGGGGTTGGGCGCGAACATGTCCCAGTACTGCCACGTGCCGAGGCGAAGCAGGAAGTAGGTCAGCGGCCCTTCTTGAACCATCGGGTGGACGGCGAGTTCCGTACCCTTGATCCCGGGCGCCTCGGTCAGTTGGGGAGACCGAAGATGGTAGTAGCACGCGTACAGGAACCAGTCGGGGAGTTCCGAGGCGAAGGCTGGCACGTCGGCAACGCTGGTCGGCCATTGGAACACGACGACCCCGTTGCGCATGGCCTCGGGAGGCCGCGGGAGCGAGAACACCGTGATGGCGAACACGTGGGCGGCCACGAGCCACTTGACCAACGGATGTGCGTTCCGCGTTCGCCGCGCCATTGCCGCCAAGCTTACGCCAATTCCGGGCCGCCTGGGAAGGGTCGGCGGCTTGCGGGTACAATCTCGCCCGTTACGAACGACACACGGAGGCCGTGGCGTCAGGGTCCCCTCGCGGGGCGTCGCCAAAAACTCAGGCCCTCCGGAGGAGCAAAACCCTGGAAGAACACGAAGTCAATTCAGAGCTCTCGATGAAAGAGCTCCTAGAAGCCGGTGTGCACTTCGGGCACCAGACCCGCCGCTGGAACCCCAAGATGAAGCGCTACATCTACGGCGCGCGCAACGGCATCTACATCGTCGACCTGCACCAGACCCTGGCCGAGTTCCAGAAGGCCGTCGCCTTCGTCAAGGAACTCGCCGCCGAAGGCAAGTCCATCCTGTTCGTCGGCACCAAGAAGCAGGCGCAGTCCGCCATCAAGGAGGCCGCGATCCGCTCCGGCCAGTACTTCATGGCCGAGCGCTGGCTGGGCGGCACGCTGACCAACTGGAAGACCATCCAGCAGCGCGTCAACCGTCTCAAGGACCTCGACCGCATGGAAGAGGAAGGCTATCTGGCCCGCCTGCCGAAGAAGGAGCGCCTGAAGCGGTACGAGGAGCGCGAGAAGCTCAACCGCTACTTCGAAGGCATCCGCAACATGGAAGAGCCGCCCGACTGCCTGTTCGTGGTGGACGTGAACAAGGAAGCCATCGCGATCCACGAGGCGCGGACGCTCAAGATCCCGATCATCGCGATCGTGGACACGAACTGCGATCCCGACGTGGTGGACTACGTCATCCCCGGCAACGACGACGCCATCCGCGCCGTCCGCCTGGTGACCGGGAAGGTCAGCGACGCCATCATCGAGTCCCGCCCGATGAGCCAGGGACTCACCGAGGGCATCCTCCGCTCCGGCGAGGAGATGGAAGACGCCCCCACGTACGTGGACAAGGAGATGCTCGCGGCGTTCGGCGTTCTCGACGATGCCCCCGTTGCCGAGCCCGTGGCAGAAGCCGCGCCCGAACCCGCTCCCACGGAGGAAGCGGCTCCCGAGGTCAGCACCTCCGAAAGCCAAGAAGAATAAACCATGCCCGCATACACAGCAGCAGACGTCAAGAAGCTACGCGATCTCACCGACGCCCCCATGATGGAGTGCAAGAACGCACTCGAAGAGGCGGGCGGAGACTTTGAAAAGGCTCAGGAAATCCTTCGCGAGAAGGGCAAGGCCGCCGCTTCCAAGCGCGCGGACCGCTCGACCGCGGCAGGCGTCGTGGCCTTCGCCACAGATGGCGTCACCGTCGCCGGCGTGGCGGTGGAGTGCGAAACGGACTTCGTCGCCCGCAACGAGGAGTTCATCGCGTTGGTGCAGGAAATCGCCAACGCGTTCCTGGCCAACGAGCCCGGCGAGGCGCCGCTCGAGGTCCAAGCCGCCGACGGCACCACCGTGGGTCGGATGATCGAAGCCGCCGTCGCCAAGATCCGCGAGAACATCCGTCTGGCCAAGGTGGTTCGCCTGACCGGCGACGAAGCCAAAGGCACCTACGTCCACCACGACCTCACCAAGGGCGCCGTGGTCGCCGTGACCGGCGGCGGAGACGACGCATTGGAAGTCGCCAAGACGCTGGCCGTCCAGGTCGTGGCGCTCGATGCGCAAGTCGTGCGCAAGGAAGACCTTCCGCAGGAAGTCCTCGAGCACGAGATCGCCTTGGAAACGCAACGCGCCATCAACGAGGGCAAGACCCCCGAAATGGCGGCCAAAATCGCCAGGGGCCGCGTCAACAAGGAGTACGTCAAGAGCGTGGTCCTGCTGGAGCAGGTCTTCTACAAGGATCAGAAGATCACCGTGGGCGACTATGTGAAGGGCCAGGGCGGCGGCGCGACCGTGACCCGGTTCGAGCGACTGGCCGTCGGAGCGAACTGACCATGATCGAGCGGCAATCCTACCATCGGGTGCTGCTCAAACTGAGCGGCGAGGCGCTCGCGGGCACGGCCGGTTTCGGCCTGGACGCGGGCGTCTTGGCCTACATCGCCCAAGAGGTGAAGACGCTCGTGGACCAGGGCACGCAGGTGGCCATGGTCGTGGGCGGCGGCAACTTCATCCGAGGCGAGTCCCTGAGTTCCCAAGGCGAAATCGACCGAGTGGTCGCCGACCAGATGGGCATGCTCGGCACCCTGATGAACGGCCTTGGGCTCCAGTCCGCTTTGGAGCGCGCAGGACTCAACGTGCGCGTCCAAAGCGCCGTCACCGTTTCTCAGGTTGCCGAACCATTCATCAGCCGCAGGGCGCTGCGCCACCTGGAAAAGGGCCGCGTCGTCGTGTTTGCAGGCGGCACGGGCAATCCGTATTTCACCACCGACACCGCCGCTGCACTGCGTGCCTTGGAGATCAAGGCGGACTGCATCATCAAGGCGACGAAGGTGGACGGGGTCTACGACAAAGACCCGAACAAACATTCGGATGCCGTACGATACGACACGCTGACATTCACCCAAGCGATCGAACAGCGGCTGGCCGTGATGGACCAAACCGCCTTCACGATGTGCCGCGAAAACAACCTGCCGATCATCGTTCTCGATTTCAACGAGTCCGGCATTCTCCTTCGCGCCGTGCGCGGCGAGGCCGCCGGAACCCTCGTAGGAGGCAACTAACGCTATGAACCCCCAAGAGATCGTCGCCGACGCCGAACACAAGATGAATAGCGCCATTGATGCGATGACGCACGACTTTGGCACCTACCGTACGGGACGCGCCACGCCCGCCGTCCTCGAACGCGTCCACGTCGAGTACTACGGTACCGAGACGCCCATCAACCAGATCGCCAACATCTCGATCCCCGAGCCGCGGCAACTCCTCATCCAACCCTACGAGAAGAACATGGTGCCCACGATCGAGCGCGCGATTCTGAAGTCCGACCTCGGCATCAACCCCGTGACCGATGGCAGCGGCATCCGCCTGACCTTCCCCGCCATGACCGAAGAGCGACGGCGCGAGATGGTCAAGCAGGTGAACCACCGCACCGAGGAAGCCTGTGTGGCCATTCGCAACGTCCGCAAACACGCGAACGACCACCTGAAGGCCGCCGAGAAAGCCAAGACGATCACCGAGGACGAACTCAAGCGATACGAAACCGAGATCCAGAAACTGACCGACAAGTTTGTGGCTCAAGCACACGAACTCGGCAAGAAGAAGGATCAGGAACTCATGGAGGTCTGACCGCCCTTGGCGGCACCGCACCCCGCGACCAACGAAAGCGTCTTGAACGACGTCCAGCGCCAAGCCGTCGAGGCGGGCGTCTCCCTCGACGCACTACCCCAACACGTCGCCATCATCATGGATGGCAACGGACGGTGGGCCACGTCGCGGGGACTTCCCCGATTGCTCGGACACCGAGAGGGCTACCGCTCGCTGCGAACCGTCATCAAAGACGCCTACGACCTAGGCCTGAAGTATCTCACCGTCTATGCGTTAACCGCCGAGACGTGGCGTCGCCCCGACGACGAAGACGAGGGCTTGATGAAGCTGATCGAGAAGGCCACCCGCGACGAGCTGCGCGTGATGCATCAGAACAACGTCAAGGTGCGCGCGGCGGGCCGGATCCACGAGGTTCCCGAATCCTTGCGCCAAGCCTTGGAAGACGGCATCGAAACGACCAAAGACAACACGGGCTTGGTCTTTACCCTGGCCGTCTACTATGGCGGGCGGGCCGAGATCGTGGACGCCGTTCGCGCTCTGGTTCAAGAAGGCGCGACTCCCGAGGCGATCACGGAGGATGCGCTCCGCGCGCACCTGTACAACAGCGACATCCCCGACCCCGACTTGATGATCCGGACGGCCGGCGAGATGCGATGGAGCAACTTCCTCATCTGGCAGTCGGCCTATGCCGAATTGGCGGTCACCGAGGCGACGTGGCCCGAGTTCCGGTTGGAGCACATGATCGAGGCGATCAAGCAGTTCCAGAGCCGCAAGCGCAAGTTCGGCGGCCTCTAG
>JACFNW010000166.1 GCA_019454665.1 Fimbriimonadaceae bacterium
ATGGACCGGCGGGCCAGCCAAGTCGTGGACCTGACGGGCTTGGCCCGCGCAGCGAAGTCGAGCGGCCCCGCGTGGGGTTGCGCCACCGACGACCTCAACGGCACACTGGTTCGATGGGCCGAAGGCGAAGGCGTTGCGGCCCATGTGAACGACGTGGTGGACGTGATGATGGTGGGCGTCGAGGGTCGCGGGACCGTGGTCGTGGACGGCCGAACCGAGACGATGACTGCCGGCGCGTTGCTCGTGATCCCCAAGGGCGCTGAGCGATCCGTCGCGGCCAAGACGACGCCCTTCGCCTACCTCAACATCCACCTGAAGCGCACGCTCCAACTCACCGGCCCGGCGGCGCGCCCGAGCCGCCGATGACGCCACCCACCGTCTTGATCGTCAATGGTTCGCTCGGCGGAGCACAGGGCAACACGGCCGAACTGCTGGCCCTCATCGAAGAGCAACTCATGGCGCGGGCGCGGGTGACCCATCTTGAGTTGGTGCGCGAACCGACGCTCGACCGCATCCTGGCCGAAGTCGCTGGCGCCGATGCGTTCGTGTTCGGCACGGGCACCTACTGGGATTCCTGGGGCTCGCCCCTGCAGCGATTCCTCGAGATGACCGCCCACACCGAAGGCGACGCGATTTGGGTGGGGAAGCCGGCGGGCGTGGTGGTCACGGCGCACGCCACGGGCGCAAAGGAGGTCGTCAGCCGGTTGCTCGGCGTGCTGAACGTGTACGGCCTGCTGTTGCCCCCGTTCAGCGCGATGGCCTACACCTACGCGAACCATGTCGCCATGCCGCACGCCAACGACCACTTGCGCAACGAGATGTGGGCGTTCGACGATGGCGCGGTGCTGGCGCACAACGTGCTGGAGGCGGTGGGAAGTGTTCGCGACTGGCGGCCGTGGCCGAACAACAGCGGCCAACACGGGGCGAAGTGGTTGCACACGTACTCCGAGCGTGCCTCGGGCCAAGCATAATCCGCCCATGACTCGGCGCTTCGTTTCCACGCTCCAGAAGGCTTTTGGCAAGGCGTTCGTCCTCGTGCCCTTCGATCCGAACGAGGCTTGGGGCGCGAAAGACGCCCACCACGTGTGCGGCAAGGTGGGCGGGTGCGTCGTTCGCGGCGTGGTGGAGCGGCTTGGCGATGCCTGGGTGGTGCCGATCGGGGCGGCGTGGCTGCGCGACCAGCCGGTCGCTGTCGGCGATTCGGTGGAGATCGAGCTCGAGCCCGAAGGTCCGAACATCGGGAACATGGGGGACGACGTGGTCCAAGCGCTGGCCCTGGAGCCCGAGGCACGGCGGTTCTTCGATTCGCTGCCGACGTTCTACCGGAACAACTATGCGCGATGGCTGAAGGACGCGAAGCGGCCCGAGACCCGGGCGAAGCGCCTCGCCGAGATGGTCGCGTTGCTCAAAGAAGGGAAGCGCGAGCGATAGTCCCAGCGATTGCGGCGACGTTCACTAGAATGGGAGTTCGATGCACCAATCACAACGCTTGAGCACGGAGACGACTGGCACCGAACGCATGCTCGGGGCGACCGCCCACGTCTTGTCCATCTTCGCGCCGATCTACGGGCCGTTTCTGATGTGGTTGGCCGTACGCAAGAACCACCGGTTCGCCGCCGCGCACGCCTTGCGCGCCATGTGGGACGAGTTGATTCTGAAGGGGCTGCTGCTGGTCGCGGGGACGGCGTCGCTGGTGATGGCGATCCAGCGGCTGATGGCCCTATTTGCGGACAACTGGCAGGGCTTCAACATCTGGGACTTTGCCCCGCGCATCCTCATCGGCTGGGTCTTGGTGGCCGCGCTCGGCGCGATCACCACGGTGGTTTCGGTCGGCCAAGCGGTTTCGGCGGCCAACGGCAAGTGGCCGAGCAAGCGCGCAGAGCGCCGCGCGGCTTTGCGATAGTCCTACTTGGACGTGGCCTACTTACCAGGAATCCCGGGCTCGGTGAGGAGCGCGGGGTCGAGGGCGCGGGCGAGGGTCGCCTCGTCCAGAAGCCCTTCCTCGCGCACGACCTGAGGCACCGTCTTCTTCTCCGCCAACGCCTTCTTCACCACTCGGGCGGCGTTCTGGTAGCCGATATGGGCGTTGAGCGCCGTGGCGAGCGAAGGGGAGGTCTCGGCGTAGTGGCGGCAGCGCTCAGCGTCGGCAGTGATCCCCCAAACGCAGTTCTCGGTGAACGTCTTGAGCGTGTTGGTCAGAATCTCAAGCCCGAACTGCGCTGAAAACGCCATGCCGGGCATCATCACGTTGAGTTCCAACTGGCCGGCCTGCACGCAGTAGTCAATGGACTGGCACTGCCCGAGCACTTGGAACAACACGATGTTGAGGTTCTCGGCCATCGAAGGATTGACCTTGCCCGGCATGATGCTCGAACCGGGTTGGACGGCGGGAAGCGTGATCTCGGCCAAGCCCGTCAGCGGGCCCGAGCACATCAGCCGCAGGTCGTTCGAAATGCGTGTCAGTTCCAGACAAAGAATGCGCATCGCGGAGGACAGGCACGCCATCGGAAGCTGGCTCTGCATGCTCTCCACCAGGTGCGACGCGTTGCGGAATTCGATCCCCGTGTAGTCCTTCAGCCGCTTGACCACCAGGGCGCGGTATTCGGGGTGGGTGTTCATGCCCGTACCCGCTGCGCTTCCCCCGATGCCGAGGCTTTCCAATTCGAAGGCTGCGTGTTCGAACCATCGCCAAGACTTGCGCAACGCTATCGCGTAAGCCTTGAACTCCTGCCCGAGCCGGATGGGCACGGCGTCCTGCAGGTGGGTGCGGCCCGATTTCAGCACGCCGTCGAACTCGTCGGCTTTCTCGTCGAAGGCGTCGGCCAGTTCGACCACGGCATCGAACAGTTCCTCCAGCATCAGGCGGGACATCATCCGCATGGCCGTGGGGAACGTGTCGTTCGTAGACTGGCCGTAGTTGACGTGGTCGTTGGGGTTGACCCGCTTGTATTCGCCCTTCTTGCCGCCCAGGATCTCCTCGGCGCGGTTGGCGAGGACCTCGTTCACGTTCATGTTGAACGACGTGCCCGCGCCCATGTGGAACACGTCCACCGGGAATTGGTCGCGCAGCGCGCCGGCCAGCACCTCGTCGGCGGCTTGCACGATCGCCTTGCCGACCTCGGGATCGAGCAGACCCAGCTCCGTGTTCGCCTCGGCGCACGCCTTCTTGAGCATCACGAACGAATCCACCATCGTTCGGTGCTCGGTCAGCCCCGAGATGCGGAACAGGTTTCGCGAACGTTCGGCCTGGCTGCCCCAATAGGCGGCGGCGGGCACGTTGACCTCGCCGATGCTGTCTTTCTCGACTCGGAAATCCATGCGGCGCAGTTTACCAAGAGCCGCAGCACCCCTCCGGGCCGCGCTATCGCTCCAGCACGCGACGGTCGCCCATGCGCCGCGTAAAGCCGACCGCGTCCAGGTGCTCCAGCAGCGGGATGGCGTACTTACGGCTCGTGCCCACGGCGTCGCGGAACTCGGCGGCCGTGAACGGACCCTTGGCGCCCAACTCCCGCACCCGCTCCTTGATGCCCTCCAGTTGCCTCGGCGTGTACCACAGGTCCTCGACGCGAACGACCATGCCCGCTTCCCAACCCAAGCGCAGGATCTCCTCGGTGGCCTGAGGCGGAACACCGACCAACCGGGAGAGTTCCATCGTGGGCGGCACGTCCACGGGGAACGTCTCCAGAACCTCCACCACGCGGGCCAAGAGTTGAGCCTGCCGCTCGCTGAGCGCGATGCGGTGGTCCGCTCGCTTGATCATCGTGCCGTCCGCGACCAAGTCGCCCGTCTCCACCATGCGCGCGATCAAACGGTCCAGAGGCTTGCCGGACCATGTCAGTTTCGCCTCGGCGACGGCTCTCTCGCGAGGTACGGTTGACTTGGTGGGCGTCTGGGCGTGCAGCGTCCGCAGCGCCTCAAGGAACCGCTTCTTGCAGGCCCCGTAGAGTTCAGGTGTGAGCCAAAGGCCCGCGAAGCCAAGCAAACGCCCCTCTATCCGCAAGGCCTCGAACACCTCGCCCATTTCTTGGCGGCTGCGGCCCACCAGACGACACAACTCGTCGGTCTCGACCCCGCACAGGGAGCGTGCGACACAATCCACCACCTGATCGGGCAGGCTGGCTTCCGCGACCTTGGTCACCGCCTCCGACTTTCGCCGCGGCCGCGCCAACGGCACCTCGACCCGCCCTCCTCCGAGCAGCACCGGTGGGGAATAACGTCTCACAATCAAGGGTTGGCCCTTAGTCGCCACGGTGGCACGCTCGAACCGGAACTGAGCCACCGTGGGGTCCGATTCGGAAAGGAACACCTTGCCGATCACCTCGTCGGTCCCGATCGAGACGCGCACGCGCCACGCATGCTTGGGGGGCCGCTTCCATTCGACTTTGGCGTCGAGCATCGTGGTCTCCACCGCCGCGCCTGGGGCGCACACCACCATCCCCCGGTGAACGTGTTCCAACTCGACCCCACCGAGGTTCAGGGCCACTCGCATCCCCACGTTCGCGCTTACCACCGTTTCGTCGTGGCATTGCACGTTGCGAATGCGCACGTTCGCGTCGCCAGGGAGCATGACGGCGGGTTCGCCGGAGCGTACCGTCCCACCGGCCAGCGTGCCTGTGACGATCGTGCCGTGGCCCTTGACCGTGAACACGCGGTCTACCGGCAGGAACCAACGCGTGCCCTCGGCGGGAACGGCGTTTGCGGTGAGAACGTCGTCCAACACGCGCCGAAGCTCGTCCAGGCCTTGGCCGGTCTCGGCGCTCGTGGGCACGATGACGGCATCGGCGAAGCGGGTCGGTTCCAACAGGTCGAGGACGTCCAGCCTGGCGAGTTCCAAACCTTCCTCGTCCACCCGGTCGGCCTTGGTGAGCGCGACGACCAGCCGCTGGACAGGCAGCAACTCGAGCACTTCCAGGTGTTCGCGCGTTTGGGGCTTCACGCCTTCGTCGGCGGCCACGCAGAGCATCGCGGCCTCGAAGCCCTGCGCGCCCACCAGCATGTTGTGGATGAACCGTTCGTGGCCGGGAACGTCCACGATGCTCACTCGGCCCGCACGCGGCAGGTCGAGGCAGGCGAACCCGAGGTCGATGGTGAGTCCCCGCGCTTTCTCTTCAGGCAAGCGGTCGGTGTCGGTGCCCGTCAGGGCTCGGACCAGCGACGTCTTGCCGTGGTCCACGTGGCCTGCCGTTCCAAGCAACACCCGGCCTTATCCGCCCTTGCGCAGCCGCGCGGCATACTTCTCGCGGAACTTGCGCACCTTGGGTTCGATGATCGCGGCGCAATAGCCCGAGTTCATGGACATGCGCTCCAGCGAGGACGCCTGCTCGTATCGCCGGAAGTAATCTTGGTGGTACTCCTCGGCCCGCGTGTAGTTCTTCAGCGGCTCGATGGTCGTGACGATCGGGTCCTTGTAGATCCCCTCTTTGGCGATCTCTTGCAGGATTCGCTGGGCGAGCGCCTTCTCGGCGTCGTCGCGGTAGAAGATGGCCGAGCGGTACTGCGTGCCGACGTCGGGCCCCTGGCGGTTCAGCGTCGTGGGGTTGTGCGTCGTCATGAAGATGCGCAGCAGGTCGTCGGCGGGGACCACTTCGGGGTCGTAGGCGATCTTGAC
>JACFNW010000167.1 GCA_019454665.1 Fimbriimonadaceae bacterium
GTGCGGCGAGCGACCGGTGGGCCATGGCCGTGATGATCTGCCGCGTGTTTGCCGGTGCGCTTCCGTTCGACGACCCAAGCGCCGAGGTCGTGCTGAAGAAAATCGCCTCCGACGCCCCGACGATCCCGCCTCACGCCCCGGCTCGGCTCAAACAGTTCCTTGTGAAGGCCCTGGAGAAGGACCCAGCCAAGCGCTACCGGACGTGCCGCGAGATGGTGGCCGAGCTCAAAGGCGCCCTCCAGCCCATCCCCATCTCGTTGAAAGGGGATACGCCGAAGATCGCCATGGCGGGCGCTTTGGCGTTGTTCGTGATCGCGACGAGCGCGTTTTTCGGGTCGAAGTGGATCGCGGGACGCAACCTCGCCAAGCCTGTCGAGAACGCACCGCCCGTCGCAGCGGACACGCCCTTCGACGCAGCGCCGATGCGGAGCCCCAACGTTCCCCCGCCCGCCGAAGTTGATCCGCGCCTCAAGGCGCTGGAGGGTCCGTGGTTCGGCGATTTGGGCACGCGTTTCGCCGAGGGAGGCCTGTGGCCGACAAAGGATGGCGCGGCGTTCATGCTGAACCTGCGCGACAAGGACAAGATCGTCTACTTCGACTTCGAGGGTGGATTCGACCCTGAAACACAGGCGTTCGAACTGGCCGCCGGGGTTGCGTCGCTGACTCTGGAAGCGAGCGCCGACGGGAGCCAACTCCGGGGCACGCTCGACGACCCCGACGTTGGCCCGATGCCTGTGCGGTTCGTGCGAGCCAAGGATGTCGCGACAACGACGTACCGCAACGAGAAGTTGGGGATCCAACTCGAAGTCCCGGCCGGCTGGCACGTTCAACCCGAGACGACCGACGACCGCAGCGTGCTCGTCCTGACCCCGCTCGCCGCCCGCGTGCCCTACCTGCGGCTCACGTCCGCCCCCGACGACGGCCAGACCGACCCGATGGTGGCCCTGGAGCGCTACGAGACCGACGTGGCGACCACGGGCACCTACACCCGAGTGGCCCTGAACGCCGAGGCTGGGCTGGGCGGAAGGCGCTCGGTGTCGGTGGACTACCGGTACCAGGCGGGCGATCAGCCCGTGGTGCAGGGCTCGGTTCACGCATTGCTTCGCCAGAACCAGTTGGTGCTGCTCGAGTCGGGCTACCCCACCGACAGCATGGACCTGTGGCAGCCTTTGGTGCAGCGGCTGGTGGAGAGCATCCGCTTCCTCGATCCGCCGGTGCCGAGCGCGGGATGAACGCGGAGAGGCTTCGCCGCGAACTCGGGCTTGTGGGAGCGGTGGCCGTCGGCCTGGGTGCGATCGTCGGGGCGGGCTTGTTCGTCGTGGTGGGCGTCGGTGCGGGCATCGCGGGCCCCGCGTTGCTGGCGGGCTTGGCGCTGGCTGCGGTGGTGGCGTCGTTCAACGCGTTGTCCTCCGCCCAGCTGGCCGCGCGGTTCCCTACGTCGGGCGGGGCGTACGAGTTCGGCTATGCCCTGATCCACCCTTGGGCGGGGTTTGCGGCCGGCTGGCTGTTCGTGCTCAGCAAGGTCACGGCGGGTGGGACGGTGGCGCTTGGGTTGGAAGCCTACGTCAACACGGTTTGGCCCTCGGTGCCGGCGGCAGCCGTGGCGGCCGGAGCGGTGATCGCGCTGACCGGCGCGAACCTGATGGGCATCAAGAAGGCGGGACGGCTGAACCTGGTCATCGTCTCGATCACGTTGCTGTCGCTGGTCGCGTTCGTGCTCAGCGGGCTGGGACGCGTGGAGCTTGCTCGGTTCGAGCCGTTGCACCGCACGGGTCCGCGTCCATCCTGGAGGTGTCGGCCCTGATGTTCTTCGCCTACACGGGCTACGCGCGGCTGGCGACGCTCGCCGAAGAGGTGCGCGAGCCCGAACGGACGATCCCTCGTGCGATGCTGATCTCGCTGGGCGGCGCGTCGGTGCTGTACCTGCTGGTGTGCGCCGTCGCCATCGGCGTGGTCGGGGCGGATGGCCTTGCGGCGAGTCGCGCACCTTTGTCCACGGCAGCCGAACGGCTCGGTACGCCCATTGCCGTGGCGATCGGGGTCGCGGCGGGAACGGCCATGTTGGGCGTGCTGCTGAGCCAGATTCTGGGCATCAGCCGCGTGTTGCTCGCCATGGCGCGGCGCGGCGACCTGCCCGGCGGGCTCGCCAAAGTGGAGGCGCGGCACGGTGTTCCTGCGGTGGCAGTCCTGACCACCGGCGGGCTGATCCTGCTCGTGACGCTGGTGGGCCGGATCGAGTGGGTCGCCTCGACGGCGGCGTTCACCATCCTGCTCTACTATGCCGTGGCGAACTCGGCTTCGCTGCGGTTGCCCCGCGAAGACCTGATGTTCCCCCGGTGGGTGTCGTGGGCCGGTCTTGCGACGTGCCTGCTGTTCGCCGCCTCGATCCGGCCGGCCGTGGCGGGCGCGGGGCTCGGGTTGTTGGCCATCGGCTTTGCCGTGCGCGCCTTGGTCCGGGCGTTCACCCGCCGATCTGAACCGTCTTGACCTGCGTGTAAAAGTCGCGTGCCGCAGGGCCCTGCTCGCGCGTGTGCGAACTGGACCCCTTGAACCCGCCGAACGGGGCGTGGGGGTCCACGCCCGTCGTGTCGCCGTTGACGCGCACCAAGCCGACCTCGATCTCGCGGATGTAGCGCAACGCGTTGCCGATGTTCTGGGTGAACAGCGAGGCGCTCAGGCCGTAGCGGGTCGCGTTGGCCAGTTGGATCGCGTGCTCGGCGTCGTCGGCGGGGAAGACGGCCAGCACGGGACCGAAGAGTTCGTCCTGCGCGAGCGTGTCGTTCTCGTCCTCGACCATCACCGCTGTCGGAGCGACGAAGTAGCCGTCCTCGAACGGCGACGGTACCGGTCCGCCGAACAGCAGGTCGCGGCCGTCGAGCGCGGCGAGCACGCGTTGGCGGGCGGCATCCGAGATCAGCGGGCCGATGGCGCACGCGGGGTCGCAAACCGGACCGAGCGGCAGGCCCTCGGCGATTCGCTTCAGTTCGGCGAGGAAGGCGTCCATCGCGGGTCGCTCGACGATCACGCGGCTGGTGGCCGTACACTTCTGTCCCGCGTAGCGGAACGCCCCGCCCGCCACGAGGGTGGCTGCCTTGGCAAGGGTGGCGTCCGCCAGCACGATGCCCGCGTTTTTGCCGCCCATTTCGGTTTGGTGCTTGGCGTTGCGCGCCGCGCAGGCTTGGGCGATCAGGCCGCCGACCCGGGCCGAGCCAGTGAAACTGAGGGCCTCGACACCCGCACACGCGGCGAGTGCGGCCCCGGTGGAGCCGTCGCCGTGCACCATGTTGAACAGTCCCGCCGGCAGCCCCGCTTGGCCGCTGGTTTCGGCCAGCACCGAAGCCACCGCACCCGAGAGTTCGGACGGCTTCCACACGACGGCGTTGCCGAACGCGAGCGCCGGGGCCGCCTTCCACAGCGGGATGGCGACGGGGAAGTTCCAAGGCGTGATCAGGCCGACGACGCCGAGCGGCTCGCGCAGCGAGAACTGGAGCGTCTCGGGAAACTGGCTGGGGATCACCGAGCCGTGGTCTCGGACGGCCTCGCCCGCGTAGTAGCGAAGGATCGCGACGCCGCGCCCCACCTCGCCTTTGGCTTCGGCGATCGGCTTGCCCACCTCGCGGGCGATCAGCCCGGCGAGTTCTTCGGCCCGGCTTTGCAGCGCTGCCGCCCATGCGGTGAGGGCGTCGGCTTTGGCGGGACCGGGCTTGGCCCTCCACGCTCGCTGGGCCTCGGCGGCTTTGGCGACCGCTGCGGCGACCTCGGCGGCCGTGCCCACGGGGACTTCGGCCACCACGTCCTGGGGTTCGGAGGGGTTGAGGCTGGCTGTGGCGTCCGCGTGGGAAGCGACGGGTTCGCCCCCGATCCAGTGGTCGAGCCGAGTGGGGTGCATCGGTGTTGAAGGTACCCCGTGGCTTGCGAGGGCGTGGCACGTGGTGGCTCCAAGGCGTCGGCACGTGGCTGGCAAGTGGTCGGCAGGTGGTTGGACTCAAGGCGATCGAATCAACCTGCCGACCACCTGCTCGCAATGTGCGGACAACCTGCCGACGCGTGCACATTCACGATTCACATTCACGTTCCCCAGGTCTTGGGAAGAAGGAAGAAGGAGGTTCGGGACACGCGTGGCGTGTCGGCAGGTGCTCGGCGGGCCGAATCCGTGGACTATCCTCTCTGTGCTCGGCACGCCATCGCGTCAACCTGCGTTCCCGAGCGCGACTCCTGGAAAAGACTCGTCACGAGTTCCGGCCCTGCGATGCGCGTTGCCGAGCGAGTGTCCGAGAGGGCCGGGAACTCGTGGCACCCACAACCGATCTAGACTATCGCATTGATGCGGGAATGGCCATGCCAGCCAGCATTCGGTTGGCGAGAATTCTGGACTCGAAAACATCGGTCGAGAGGGCCTTTTCAGGTTCGATAAGGCGAGATATGGCTGGGTCGTTTAGCTGCTCAGACCCATTGGGTTCGGAAATCTGTGCTATAATTAATCCACGCATTGACGCGAGCGGCAATTCGCTGGCGTCGGTGCCAACGAGTTATGGTAACGCTACAAGTAGAACATCGCAGTGCAGACAAGGGCCTTTCTCCGAAGGCGCTCCGCGCCAACGGGCTCTTGCCGATGGCCATTGTGGAGCGCGGCGTCGGGACCAAGATGATCCAGGCGCCGTACCGTGCGGTCAAGGAGGCGTTGACCCAGACGCGCGGCGCGGGGTCCTTCCGGATCGCCTTGCCGGGCGAGAAGCGGCCCCGTCAGGTCGTGGTGAAGCAGGTGGATCGGGACGTGGTCTCCAACAAGGTCCAGCACCTGACCCTGATGCAGGTTTCCGAGGGAGACCTGGTCGAGATGGAGGTGCAGGTGGTGGCGCAGGGCGTGCCCGCTTGCGTGGACCGCAACCAGGCGACGCTGGAGACGCCGACGCGCACGGTGAAGCTCCTTGGCCGCATCGCCGACCTGCCGGAGTTCGTACGCGTGGAGACGGCGGCGCTCGAAGTGGGCGCGACGGTCTCGGCGGGCGACCTCTCGTTGCCGGAGGGGGTGTCGCTGGCGAGTTCGGCGGACGCCACGCTGTTTGTGGTCAGTCCGGTCCGGGTGAAGGCGGACGAGCCCGCCCCTGTGGAAGCCCCCGAGCCAACGTCCAGGGATTTGTAGGGCCTGCGGAGGTGGACCTAGTTGACTTGGTTGACTGGTGGACCGGGTGGCGCCCACCTGCGTCACCGAAACCGGGGTGCCACGGTCTGACCGGGCCCGCCAGTTTCCGCACGCCAAGAACGTTTCGGCCCGGCAGACCGTGGTCCCTTGGCGCGACATGCGCCCCGTCCCGGCACGGTCTGGCGGCAAGACAGGCTTTGGCTAGGGCGAGGCGGTGGCGGGCCGCGCAGACCGTGGCACCCCCGCCGCCGGACGATTTGGTGGCGTTCGACTTCGACACGCGCGGGACGTCGCGTGAAGGGCTTCAGGCGAGGGGTTGGTGGCCGCGCGGCTCAGTCTGACACCGCCTAGAGACACTCGCTTAGCCGCGCGGCTCGGTCTGACCCGAGCCGGACCCCTGAAGGAACCGCCCCATTCAGCCGACCTGGTGATTATGCGGGCCAATCAAC
>JACFNW010000168.1 GCA_019454665.1 Fimbriimonadaceae bacterium
AAGGTCATTCAGGCAGGGAAGCAGGTGGCCGTGCTGTGCCCGACGACGATCCTCAGCGAGCAGCACTACCGCAACTTCGAGGAGCGGTTGGGGCCGTTCGGCACCAAGCTCGCCCTGCTCAACCGCTTCCAAACGGGCAGGGAGCGCACCGAGACTCTGCAGCGCGTGAAGGACGGCGACATCGAGATCGTCATCGGCACCCACGCCCTGCTCTCGAAAGAAATCGCGTTCAAAAACTTAGGAATCCTGATCATTGACGAAGAGCACAAGTTCGGCGTCAAACAGAAGGAGTTGCTCAAGGAACTGCGCGTGAATGTAGACGTCCTGACGCTCTCCGCCACGCCCATTCCACGCACGTTGAGCATGGCGCTCATGGACATCCGCGAGATGTCGCTGATCACCGATCCGCCCCCGGGGCGGCTGCCGATCCGGACGTTCTTGCGCCCCTACAGCAAGGAAGTCGTTAGGGAGGCTATCCTTCGCGAGCTTGCAAGAGGGGGGCAGGTGTACTACGTCTACAACCGCGTCCAGGGCATCGAACATGTCGCGGAAAGGCTGGCCAAGATGGTCCCGATGGCCCGTATCGGCGTGGGCCACGGGCAGATGAACGAGAAGGAACTGGAGCCGATCATGGTCGGCTTCGTCAAGGGCGAACTCGACATCCTGCTTTCGACAACGATCATCGAGAGCGGCCTCGACATCCCCAACGCGAATACGTTGATCGTCGAAGACGCCGACCGGTTGGGCTTGGCGCAGCTCTATCAGTTGCGCGGCCGCGTCGGCCGCTCGGACGTGCAAGCCTACGCCTACCTGCTGTACCAGTCGGCGAAGGAACTCACCGAGAACGCCCTCTCGCGGCTTCAGGCGTTGCAGGAGTTCTCGTCGCTGGGCGCGGGCTATTCGCTGGCGTTCCGCGACCTGCAAATTCGCGGCGCGGGCGAGTTGCTGGGCGCGAAGCAGCACGGCACGATGGCCACGGTGGGCTACGAGCTTTATACGCAACTCATCGCGGAGCAGGTGGCCGCCCTCAAGAACGCCGCCGACGGCGTGGTGGAGGAAGTCAAGGACCCCCTGGAGTCGCTGACCCCGCTGCCCGTGTTCGACCTGCCCGTGACGGCCTTCGTGCCCGAGTGGTATGTGCAGGATCAGGCGCAGCGTCTCTACGTCTACCAGCAGATGATGAGCTCGCGGGACCTGGATCGCTTGGCCGAGGTGCAAGCGGAGGTCGAGGACCGGTACGGCCAGGCGCCCGCCGAGGTGGCCCGGGCGTTCGCGGTCATGCGCGTCCGCATGCGCGGCCGAGACGCAGGGTTCGAGAAGGTGGATGGCAGCCAGGGGCGTTTGGCGGTGACGTTCAAGGACCGCACCAAGGTGCCGCCGCGCATCATCAGCCTGCTCAATCGTCGGTACAAGCCGTGCTACCTGACGCGGGACGTGTTCGTGTGGCCGTTCACGGGCGATGCGCTCTCGGCGTGCGAGCGGCTGCTGGACGAGTGGGATGCGTGCATGGCCGAACTCGAGGCCGCTCGGGCCCTCCTGCCGTAAGCCCTGGAGAGGCTTGTGGTATAGTTTCGGTCAGAACTCCGTAGACAGCGGGTGGCGCGGCGATGCCGAGCCAGAATGGGCCATTCGGTCCGCCTGCCGAGGGGCGCAACAAGAAGAACGGTTTTCGGGGCCCGACGGCCCCGCGGTCGGGATTCGCGCCTGTCGGCGCGGGTCCCGATTTTGCTTTGAACCCGAGGTCGGCGGAGTCTGGAATACCGCCAATGCCGACAACCCACAAAGCCCAAATCATCGAACAGGCCCAGGAATGGTACGGCAAGTCCGTGGGCGTTTTGTTCGCGGACTATCGCGGGCTGAGCGTGAAGCAGATCCAAGCGATCCGCGCCCAGCTCAAGGAAAAGGGCGGCGACATGCACGTCATCAAGAACACCCTGTTCAAGCGGGCCGCCGGAGACGACGCCGCAAAGATCAAGGATGAATTGTTGCACGGGCCGACCGCCGTCACCTTCGTCTACCAGAACGAGTCCGAGTGCGCCAAGGCGCTCGTGGACTTCGCCAAATCGAGCAAGAAACTCGTCGTCAAAGGCGGGTTCTTCGCCGGCAAGTGCTTCAACGAGGCCGAGGTCGAGAGCCTTTCCAAGCTCCCCTCGCGCGACGTTCTCATCGCTCAGGTCATCGGCACCATCGCAGCGCCGCTCTCGAACCTGGTCGGAACCGTCGAGGCGATCTACGCCCAACCGATCCGCACTGTCTACGCCGTGGCCGACAAAGCCAACGAAGAATCCGCGTAACCCCGAAACCAACGAATCACCATGTCGAAAATCGCAAGCATCGTCGAAGACATCGCCGGCCTCACGGCGATCGAACTCTCTGAACTCAAGACCGCTCTCGAAGACAAGTTCGGCGTCACCGCCGCAGCGCCCATGATGGGCATGCCGATGATGATGGGCGGCGGCGCTGCCGAAGCCGCGCCCGCCGAAGAAGAGAAGACCGAGTTCGACGTCGTCCTCACCGAGGCCGGCGCGAACAAGCTCCAGGTCATCAAGGTCGTGCGCGAAGTCACCGGTCTGGGCCTCAAGGAAGCCAAGGACCTCGTGGACGGCGCTCCCAACAAGGTCAAGGAAGGCGCCTCTAAGGCCGACGCCGAAGACCTCAAGAAGAAGATCGAAGAAGCCGGCGGCAAAGTCGAGCTCAAGTAGTCTCCTTCCCAAGCTGCGAACTGGAGGGACACACGCCGCGGTGTCCCTCCAGCGCGGGCCTCGGGCGCCCCACGGCTAACGGGAGGCGCGCCCAAACCAAGCGGCCAACGCCCCATCTAAATCTCGGAAAGGCCATCCAAACGCCGACACCGACGAGGAATCCAGGGCGCTGTATGCGGGCCGATGGGCGGCGGTCGGCCAGTCCGATGTCGCGATCGGTTGCACCTCTACGTCGAGTCCGCAAGCCCGCACCGCGCGCACGGCGAACGCGTGCCAGGTGAGGACCTCGGGGCCAGCCGCATGATAGAGTCCCGGCGCGGCATTCTGAGCCACCATCTCGACCAGCAAGCGAGCCAAATCCGGGGCATACGTCGGCGTGCCAACCTGATCGGCGACCACGCGAAGCGGCTTGCCCGCGCGCGCTGCCCGAACGATCGCTCCCGGGAATCCGCCGCCCCGCTCGGGGCCGAACAGCCAAGACGTGCGTACCACGATGCCGCCCGAACCCAAGACGGGCCCCTCGCCTTCCAGCTTCGATTCCCCATAGACCGACAGCGGATGGGTTGGATCGCCAGTTCGGTAGGGTTCCGAAGCAGTTCCGTCGAAAACAAAGTCGGTCGAGACATGAACCAGGCGGCTGCCCGCTTGCAGACACGCCGCCGCGAGGTAGGCCGGACCGAGCGCATTCATCGCCAGCGCCTCGTCTCGTTCGGTTTCCGCACGATCCACCGCGGTGTACGCCGCGCAGTTGATGCAGGCGTCGAACTTCGGCTCCGCGACCGCAATCTGGGCGACGGAGACGGGGTCGGTCAGGTCGAACTCGCCACGAGAGGGAGCCCAAACCTCCCAACCGCGCGAGGTCGCCTCGCGAACGACCTCGCAGCCCAGCATGCCCGAGCCACCGACGACGCAGACCCTCACGACTTGGTCTGGGCCCGCGCTTCGCGCGCCGTCTGCTTCAGCTCGTTCCAGGGGAAGCGCCGCTCGCCGGGGTACGGCTTGCCGGGGGCGCCCGCACCCATGATGTAGGCCCTGCGCGGCATGGGGCTATGGTTCGGCCCCGCGTAGTGCAACGTGCGGTTGTGGTGGAACGTCGCCCCCCCGGCGGGCAGCGGACATGCTACGGCGCCCGAAACATCGGCGCCCTCGACCTCCAGGCCGTGGATGCGCGGATCGTGGTTGATCGAATGGTGGGGAAGGACTTCCATGCGATGCGAGCCGGGGACGAACCAGAGGCACCCGTTCTCAAGCGTCGCGGGCTGGAAGGGCACCCAAATGCTCAACGAGTTGTACAGCCACTTGGGGTCCCAATACGCCTCGTCCTGGTGCCAAGGCGTCTCGGCGCCGTGGAAGGGGGGCTTGAAGATCGCATGGTCGCCGCCGACTCCGGCTTCGGGGCCGAGCAGCTGCTTGACCATCGCGTCGGCATTGATCCGCAGTTGCGTGTCGAGCAGTTCGGGCGCGTACTGCGATGGGCCGAGAATCTGCGGCAGCGAGGCCTCTTTGCCCTCCTCGTCGGTCCCCGCAAGGTCGAACTGGTCGCCCTTCTCGCGTCCCGCACGGCTGGCGAACAGACGGTCGTACACGTCGCACAGCCGCTCCACTTCCTCGGGCGTGGTGATCGCGGGAATGGACAGGTAGCCGTGTTCGTGGTAGAAGGCGATCTGGTCGTCGGTGAGCAGAATGGTGGGCTCGCGTTGCGCCATGGCAGCTTCATTCTACGCCCGCCAAAGGACTCCTTGGAGCAGGAGTCGAAGGGCGGATCGCGAACTTGTGGGACGATGCCCCGCGCACTTTCCCTCGGCTTGGATTTCGGGACCAGCAGCGTGCGATGCCTGGTGGTGGACGCCGCCAACGGCGACGAACTCGGCACGGCTGTGGTCGGGTACGCCCACGGCGACGACGGCGTCTTGTATGCCGACGACCCCCTGCTGGCGCGCCAACATCCCGGCGATTGGTTTGATTCGGCTACCGAAGCGATTGGCTCGGCGCTGGACGGGATCGGCGGCGAAGCGGGATCCATCGTGGGCATCGGCGTGGACACCACGGGCTCGACCCCGGTGCCCGTGGACGCCCGTTGCCGACCGCTAGCGCTCGATCCACGATTCGCGGACGACCTGGCGGCGATGGCTTGGCTCTGGAAGGACCACACCTCTCATTCGGAAGCCGAAGAGATCACGGAGTTGGCCAAGAGGATGGGCCGACCGTTCCTCGCCAAGTGCGGCGGCACCTATTCCAGCGAGTGGTTCTGGAGCAAGATCCTGCACTGCGCGCGCACCGCTCCGCACGTCTTCGACGCGGCGGCCAGTTGGGTCGAATGCGCCGACCTGATCCCGGCTTGGCTGACCGGACGGAGCGACCCTAGGACGATTCGCCGAAGCGTGTGCGCCGCCGGGCACAAGGCGATGTTCCACACGGCATGGGCTGGTCTGCCCGACGCGGAGTTCCTTGCGGCACTCGATCCAAGGTTGGGCGACCTGCGCGGGCGTCTTTATTCGGTTGCCGAACCATCGGACCGCATCGCGGGGCATCTGCGGGCCGATCTGGCCGGCGAATGGGGGCTTCCGGCGGGGATTCCGGTGGCCGTGGGCGCGTTCGATGCGCACATGGGTGCTGTGGGAAGCGGCATCCGACCGGGAACCTTGGTCAAGATCATGGGCACCAGCACGTGCGACCTCATGGTCGGCCCCGACGACGGCACGATCCCCGACATCGAGGGCGTCTGCGGCATCGTGCCGGGGTCCATCCTGCCCGATATGCTCGGGATCGAGGCGGGCCAGAGCGCCGTCGGCGACCTCTTCGAGTGGGTGGCCGAGCAACTGGCCGCCGGCGCCGACCACGCCAGCCTGAACGAGCGGGCCGCGGAACTCCGCCCCGGCGAGTCGGG
>JACFNW010000169.1:0-1387 GCA_019454665.1 Fimbriimonadaceae bacterium
GAAGCCTCGATGCGGTCGAGGATCAGCAGGTAGTCCTCGCTGAGCATGAGCGGTCGGCGGACGATCTCTTGTCCGGCGATGCGCAACGTCAGGTCGCCTTCGGCTTCGCCCTCCTGCCCTCGCACCAAGACCTTGGCTGTGAAGACGGCGCCGGATTGCCCCATGGGTCCTTCCGAACCCACGTCGAGCAGTTTGATCGCGTACAAGTCGTTGAGGGTTTTGGTCTCGCCCACCTTGAACGCCGTCGGCGGCGTGACTTCGCCGTCGATGATCTGGGGGTGCAGGGCCACGTACACGTCGTGCGACACCTTGTGCTGCACGTGCGGCCACACCATGGGTTGAGGTTCCCGGCCGGGAGTGAACGTGTAGTAGTGCCCCGGTCGGGCGGTGAACTTGGTGCCGCCGGGCTCGACCACCTCGAACAGCACCTTGTTGTCGCGGTCGTTCCACGTGCTGGTGGGGCCGACGAAGTTGATCTGGTAACCGAGGGCGACTCCCGGCGTGCCTTCCTGGACGAACACTTGCTCCTTCCGCTCGAATCCGCGCGAGAGGATCAAGCCGCCCAGGAGTACGGCCAGCCCGAAGTGCGAGAGGAACGCCCCGAGCGAAAGCGGCGAGCGGCGGACGACTTCGCCCATGCGCCACAGGTTCGCCACAGCGGCCAGCAGACACACGAAGATCAAGCACAGCATCCACGGGACCAGCGGGAACAGCCCGAACGGCGTCGCGATGCCCTTGCCGACTTCGGGACGCACGCCCCATTGGGGGTGCATGATGAAGTACACCGCGAACCCCAGGCCCCCAAACGTCAGGCTCAACACGTTCACGATCCGGCGGAAGAACTCGGGGGCGGGCATGCGGCGCCACGCCACGAACGGGGCGACGGCCATCAACACCATGATCGGCAGGAAGAACCACACCACGACACGGTGGTAGAGCCATTCCTCGACGACCTTGGCTTCGCGGCCCGCGAGAGCCACAAACATCGGGACGCTCATGCCGATGGCGACGGTGAGCGCCAGCCCGCACAGCAGGATTGAACTCCAGCGGTAGGCGGCTTCCCGGTTGAGCCCGCCAGGAGATGGGACGGCGTTGGCGAGCCACTCCTTGCTGTGGCGGCGCGTCTTCCAAAGCCACAGGCCCACGAATCCGAGCGTCGCGGCGAGGAAGAAGCCCAGGAGCAAGGCATGGGCCACACGCTCCATCTGGGCGAAACTGTGGACGCTCGTCTCGGCCAAGAAACCCGAGCGCGTGAGGAAGGTGCCGTAGACGAACGCGAGGAACGGCAACCCGCCGAGCAACAGGTTGCTCGAGACCCACTTCTTGCGGCCCGCCTGCACGATGAGCCCGTGGATCAGGGCCGCGCAAAGCAGCCACGGAACGAAGC
>JACFNW010000169.1:1397-5582 GCA_019454665.1 Fimbriimonadaceae bacterium
ACCCGCCCCAGCCGAGCGTCTCATACGCCCAGAAGCCGCCCATGCACAGGCCGAGCCCCGTGAGCGAGGCGCTGACGAGGACCCAGGGCCGAACGCCGGGCACCCATTCGTGGACGCGGTTGGTCACGAGCGCCGAAATGGCCCAGCAGGCCAGCACCGTGAGCGAGCCGAAGCCCAGGAAGATCACGGGCGGGTGGATGACCACCCAGTAGTTTTGGAGCGCGGGCACCAGGCCAACGCCTTCCGGCGGCACCGTGGTCAGCGGCTTGCCGTCAACCTCCCACAACCTGAACGGCGACTCGAAGGCGAGGATGCCCGAGATGGCCCCGAGGAACACGGCATAGGGAATCGTGAACCACTTGCGGAACGGCTCGCCCACCTTGCGCACGGCCAGCAGACCGAACAGAGCCGCACAAACGGCCCACAAAAGAAACGATCCCTCCTGACCGGCCCACACGCCCGCGATCTTGTACTGCAGGGTCGTGGTGGCCGAGGCCCGGTCATAGACGTACTTGTACTGGAACTGGTTGCCGACGAACAGGGACATCAGCGAGCCAAAGGCGCCGAACAAGCCCAGAGAACCGAGGGTGAAACCGAACCGGCCCAAGCGTTCGCCTTTCTTGCCCAGAAACCAAGCGACTACGGAACCCGTAAAGGCCGCCGCAGCGAGCCAGATGAACGCGCGGCCCGCCCATCCAGCGGCGATGGCCCACCCGGGGGCGGCGGGCCAAGAGTGGATGATGTCCGTCACTGGGCGGTTTCGTAGCCCTTGTCGCCCTCGTACTTGGAGGGGCACTTGATGAGCATCTTCTTGGAGTGGAACGCGCCGTCTTCCTGCATGCCGCCGATCGCGACGACCTTGGTGGCCTCGCCCATGTTGGCGGGCGGCGGGCCGTAGTAGACGACCTTGACCAGATCGCCTTCCTGATCGCGGATGTCGAAGCTGATCTGACCCTTCGCGAGGTCGGTCTTGAGCGTTTCCTTGAGGATGTCTCCGGCGAGGTGGAGGTTGTCGCCGGACGTGGCTTTGGCCTGAGCCACCGTGACGTAGGGGCTGGCGTTCTGCAGAAATGCGAAAACGATGCCGCTGATGGCGAGCAGACACAGAACGATCGTGACGATCGCGCCGGTCCCGAATCTCGGTTTGCTGTTCATGGCTCGAATCCTATTGTGAACCATGAACGCATTGGGACCGGGTTTGGGTTCCAAAAGTCCCTTCGCCAGTGGCTTCTTCCGCGGCCGCGACCTCCGGTCAGAGCCCGTAACGGAACGGGTCGGCGGGGTCGAAGGCCAGCCGCGACTCGCCCGTGACGAACGCCCGACCCCGGATGTGCGGCACCAGGTCTTCGCCGCGCCGTTCGATGAAGCCCTCGAACAGCCCGCCCACGATGCTCTCTTGCCGCCACACCTGGCCCGGCTGCAGTTTTCCGCGCTCGACCATGGCCGCCATCTTCGCACTGGTGCCCGTGCCGCAGGGCGAGCGGTCGTAGGCGTTGCCGGGACACAGCACGAAGTTGCGCGAATGGGCATCGGGCCGAGTCGTCGGGCTGAACAGCTCGACGTGGTCGATCAGCGCACCGCCCGCGCCCGCGATGCCCTGCTCGATGAGCGATCGCCGGATGCGCTTGGTGATGTCCATCAGGGCGTCCAGGTTGCGCAGGTCGAGCACGAATTCGGCCAATTCGGTCAGGAAGAACCAGTTGCCGCCGTACGCGACATCCCCGACCACCGGGCCGTAACCCGCCACCTCGACCATCGCGTCGTCGGCGTACAGATACGAAGGCACGTTGGTCACCGCCACGCTGCCATCCGCGATTAGGGCCGCTTCGACCGTGCCCACCGGCGTATCGATCCGCAGCATGCCTTGCCCGATGCGGCCCAAGTGGTGCAGCGTTCGGACGACCCCGATCAGCCCGTGGCCGCACATGCCCAGGTAGCCCACATCGTTGAAGAACACCACTCCTGCGGCAGAATCGGGCTGGACGGGCGGGGTGAGCAATGCCCCGACCACCGCATCGTGCCCGCGCGGCTCTTTGACGACCCCCGTCCGCAGGTGGTCTTGGTGCCGCTTCATGTGGTCGCGGCGTTCGGCCATCGTTGTGCCGGACGGCTGCGGCCAGCCGTCCACGACGACGCGCGTCGGTTCGCCTTCGGTGTGGGAGTCGACGACTTGAATCCAGTCCATGGGACCATTCACCTCTCGTGACTGAGCATCTTGAGGAGTTCCGGAAGCTCATCGAGAATCGTCGCCAATGCACGGGCGATATCGACTGATAGGGTGCGACTCTCGGTTTGAACACGAAAGATCGGCACGAGTTCCGGGCGCTCGAGCACCACGAACTCACGGATTGCTTTAGTTCCAGGTTCAATCCAACTCTCCACAGACTCCAGATGGGTTGGCAAGCCATAGCCGGGGATCGCCCGGAGGGCGGAGTCAAGGCGATTCAGTTGTGCGTCGTATTCGTTCACAAGTATGTCCTTTAAACGGCAAGCGGTTCAGCGCTGGCCCCCTGAAGCCGGAAAATCGGAGCCGCTGCGATGGTGCATCGCAGCACCCCAAGAGTCTACAACAAGCTGTTGTGACGCCATGAAAGCGGTGGTCGGGTCTTCCAATTCCCCAAAATGCGAGGCGCGTCCTCCTCGTTAACGTTGCTCAGATTCTAACCAACACTTCTTCGCGTTCGAACAGTTTGATCGCCGTGATCACGCCGATCGCGCCCAGCACGAGGCTGATGCCGATGGTGACCAAGGCGCTTTCGGCGTCCAACCGACCCAGCAGCGCCGAGCGGATGGCGTCCGACGAGTTGAGGATCGGCACCAGCTTGATCCACCACGCGCGCCCCGCCTCGGTGAACCCGATGAACTGGCTCGAGATCGCGGGGATGAGCACCACGAAGCTGAGCAGGGTCAGATGCGTCTGCGCCTCGCGCGTGTTCTTGGCGAACGCGCTGATGGCCAGCATCAGGCCCGCGAAGAACGCGACCAACGGGATCAGGATCGCCAGAATCGCCAGCAACGCGAGCGGCGTCATGTGGATGCCCTCCGGGAACAGCGCCTTGGCATAGGACGTGCCCGACACCCCGATGATGAGCACGGTGACCAACGACGACAGCGACGAAATCAGGCACACGCAACCGAGCGCGAGGAACTTGCCCATCGCCACCTGGGTCCGGCTGACCGGCGTGATGAGCAGCGTCTCCAGAGTGGACCGCTCCTTCTCGCCCGCGACCAGGTCGGAGACCACGCTGAACCCGCCGTAGAACGCCCAGATGACGATCAGATACGGCAGCAGCCCGATCAGAGTCGAACCGCCCATCGCCTTCTGGTCTTTGGGGACTTCGACTTCCTTGAGGCGGATCGGCTCGACCGCTTCCTTCGCTATGCCCGCCTGAGCCAGCGTCTGGTCGAGTTGCGCTCGGTTGGCCGCGTTCACCATCGCCCCAAACGTGCGCAGGGCGATGGTCGAGAGAGCTTCGTCGGGGTCGTAGACGGCCTCAATCTCGCCCGTCGCGTCGGTGAACTCCGGCGTGAACTCGAGGAGCACGCGGGCCTGGCCCTTCTTGACGAGTTCCACGCCTCGCTCGCGGTTTTCGACGCGGATGATCTGGACCTCAGGGTTCTGTTCGAGCGCCGTGAGGAACGCGTTCGGCTGGGCCGGCGCGACCACGTGGATCTTCGGCGCCTTGCTCTTGCCCAGCGATTGCGCGATCACCGCGAACGTGAACACGAACACCAGCATGAGCACCACGGGGCCGACGAGCGCACCGGACACCACACGCTTGTCGCGGAGAAACTCACGCACCTCTTTGCGGAAGACCAGACCGATCATCGCCCACCTCCTGCAACTCGCCCACGAACTTGAGGAAGGCGCGTTCCAGCGTCGGCTCGCCCGATTGGGCCACCAACTCAGGGGGTGTGCCCGTCCCACGGATGCGCCCGTCGTGGATGATCGCGACTCGGTCGCACAGGCGTTCCACTTCGCTCATGATGTGCGTGCAGAACACCACGGTTTTGCCGTCCCGGCGCTCTTGTTCGATGAAGTTCATGACGATCTGGCTGGTCACCACGTCCAACCCTGAGGTCGGCTCGTCGAAGAAGAGCACGGGCGGGTTGTGCATGATGGTCCGCGCGATGCTCACGCGTTGCTTCTGGCCGGTCGAAAACTTGTCGCACAGGCCGTCGGCG
>JACFNW010000170.1 GCA_019454665.1 Fimbriimonadaceae bacterium
CGGGATTCCAAAACCGATGTTCGCCTGGATCGTGCGCAGCACCACCGTGGTCCAACTCGGCCGCTGCACCGCGCTGTCGGGCAGTTGAAGCACGACGGTCAAGCCGTTGTAGGGAGGGAGTGGCTCGTTGCGGGTTCCGGAGAAGTCCAAGTCGGAGAGCGTGATCCGCGTCGTCGTCTCGGCGTGCTCCCGGTCGCGGCTGTCTCGGTCCACGTCCAGCGAATCGCGCGAGCCGTAGGCTCCGGCGAACACGCGGCCGCGCAGGATGCCCTCCTTCTGTTCTTCGGGATAGACGACTCGAAATGCGGCGGATTGGATCGTCGTGTCCCATTCGGGGCCGATGACGTTCCAGTAGAGTTCGACGGCGCCGCCTTGTCCCGCCCACCCATCGGGACGGTCGAACCAGTTCAGCGCGCCGACGGCCTTGTACCGAATGACGTAGGTCTTGCGCGTGCCGGGTTGGAGAAACACGTCGGCATCGCCCATCCGGATGCGGAGGTTCTCGCCCTCGCGCGCCACGTCGGTGGTGATGGGCTGGTCGTCCTCGTCGGTCACCGAGATGCCGGAGAGGGCGACCCGACGCCGCCCGCGCCACGAATCGGTGGGATAGTCCACCGGGATCACGCGGAAGATGCCGCGACGCGGCTCGTTGAACAGCACGTCAATCCGCTCCTCGACCTCGACGGTGTCGGTCTTCTGCATCGTGATCGTCACGTCGTACGATTCGATCACATAGGGCAGCGCTGGAGCGTCCTCGGCTTGCGCCCACAGGGACGCTGCAGAGCCCGCGAGCGCCGCCACCGCCAGGTTGAATCGGAGGAAGAACGCGATGGACGCGGAGGCGCGGTTCATGTCGTGGTCATTATCGCAGAACCTGAGGGTTCTTGCTTGGTCTAGTACAATGCCCTTGGATCGCCTCCGTAGCTCAGCGGATAGAGCAACTGCCTTCTAAGCAGTGGGTCGTGGGTTCGAGTCCCGCCGGAGGCGCCACCTACGCCTCGTTCATCGCCGCGAACTCGGGGATCCACGGCTCGAAGCGACGCCAGCGCTCGACCGACGTCGTGTAGATGGGTTGGCGCACTTGCCACAGGCTGGGCGTCCGCACGGCCCGTGTGTTGTCCTCGTGGCGCAGGCAGGCGTCGTCCCATTCCAGGCCGCAGAAGTCCAAGATCCGCCGCAACCACCCCTCGCGATCGGCCACCAGTTCCTCGTAGGTCACCTCCAACAGCCGATCGGCGGGGATCGCCTGCCGCCAGTGGTCCATCTGCGACAGATACTCCCGGTAGGCGAACACAATGTTCTCGCGGTCGTGGGCGAACACGGGCGGGCGCTGGTAGGCCGTAGTGTACACCGAGAGACAGTTGTCTGCGGGGTTGCGGCGCACGTGGACGATGCGGGCGTTGGGCAGGGCCGAGTGGATCGCGCCGAGCATCGCGTAGTTGTGCGGCAGCTTGTCGGTCACACGCTTGGCCTCGGGCGCGAATCGCTCCAGTTCCCCCAGGTATTCGGCCGCGAGTTCGCCGAGGGAGTCCGCGTCGCCGATGCGCCCTTCGTTCTTGTGCCAGAAGGGCAATTCGCCCGCCCCAGCGATCTCTGGGTGGCTGGAGAGCATCTGCTCGAGCAACGAGGTCCCGGAGCGGATCATGCCCACGATGAGAATGGGCAGAACCGACTCGTTCGCCCCACGCGAGAGGGATCGCATGTGGTCGGCGGTGAACGTTCGCCGCGTACGCTCGAAGCCGGCTGCATAGGCGTCGCGATCCCAGGGCTTGCGGCTCAGCCACACCTCGTAGGCGCAGCGGTTGCCCTCGTCGTAGCCGCGTATGGCCCGCTCGAAGTCGCCCAGGTCCTCGGCGGCTTTGCCCAGCGCATAGTGCATGTAGCCGCGGTCTCGGAGCGGGATCGTCGGGTCGGCCGCCAAATCGCGCAGGCGATCCAGCAATGGCGCGTCTTCGTCGTCGGCCTTTTTGGCCCGGAAGAGGTTGTAGTAAGCGAAACCGTGGCGCGGGTTGAGTTCGATGCTCTTCAGCAGGGCCCCGCGCGCCTCTGCGAAGCGGCCCTGTTCCTGAAACCAAAACCCGAGCGAGGCGTGCGCCACAGCGTTCTCGGAGTCGTATCGAACCGCTCGCACCAGATGCCGCTCGGCATCGTTCCCGCGGCCGTCTTCGGAAAGGGCAAGCGCCTTGAGCAAGTGGGCGTTGGAGTTGAACGACTGGAGCGCCAAGGCGTGGTCGGCGGCCTCGATCGCGTCTTCGAACTTGCCGTGGGCGAGCTTCAAGCGTCCGAGGTTGATCCATGCATCGAGCGTCCGAGGGGCCAACTCGACGACGCGCTCCCACGCGGTTGCCGAGTCGAACTCGCGCCCCGCGTCGCGCAGGGCGGCGGCCAGGTTCTGGTGGCCGGGCACGGAAGAGGGATCGAGCGCGATCACCCGCTCGAAGCACAAGACCGCCTCCTGAAACTGGCCCGATTCGGCGAGCAGCAACCCGAAGTGCATCCAAAGGTCGGGGTCGTCGGGATGGCGCTCGACCAACGACGACGCCATCTCGAGCCCGGATTCGACGCGGCCCGTGGAGACGAGCACGCGGGTCAGGGCGATCGTTGCCTCAAGGTGATCGGGGGCGAGTTCAAGGGCGCGTCTCAGCGCCTCCTCGGCAACCGGCACGTCGCCATGGGCGGCGAGCGCGATGCCTCGCACCACGTGTGCCGTGGGTTCGTCAGGTGCCACGGCAACAGCCTCTTGGCTGAGGCGAACGGCATCCTCCGGCCGACCAGCGGCCAGCGCCGCTTGAGCCGACCGCAACAGGCCAGGAAGGTTTGCGTTCATGCGGGTGTCCTCTGGCGGGCAAACCGCCAGAGGACTTCGATGCTTAGCGCTGACCCCCGCCCGGGACCGCGGCGTCGCGACTTAGGGCCGCCATCCGCTCGCGCTCTTCCTCGCTCATGCGGCGATTGCGCGACTCGTTGATCTCCGAACCGCTCACCACCGGATCGTTGGGACCCGGGTCGGTGTTGCAGCCCGCGAGACCGACGACCGCTGCACAGCCAAGGAGCAGGACTAGTCCCCGGACCATGGCTTGCCCCAGAACGTCCAGAGGTTGCGCGCGTCCATCTGGGCGCAGAACTCGGCAAACGTGTTCGCCTCGGTCTGGCCGGGCGTGTCCTCGTAGTACTTGACGAATTTGTCGTAGCCGAACTTGGCCGCGTGCCCGTCCGCATAGGCGCCGAGGAACCGCGTGCCGTACTGCTTGCGCGCGTCGAACACGAGTTGGTACCACGAGAACGTGTTGGCATAGCGGTCGGCCGTCGGCCAAGCCGCTTGCACAGACAAGAAGCGCATCCACGACCAGTTCGAGATCGAGCCGTATCGGGTCGGCGTGATGGCGAGCCGCTTGGTCGGGTCCTCAAAGGCCGTCATGCTGCGCGCCGAAGAGCCCGCGCCGCCGCCCGCACCCGTGCAGGCGTTGGTGGCCGTCGTGGTTCGCGAGTAGCCGTCCGTGTTCATCGAGAACGTCGTGATCCACGCCCACGTGTACGTGTAGTACGGGTCGGGATAGTACGGATCCTGATACAGAATGTCGTAGTTCGAGATCTCGCCGATCGTCTTGTCGAAGTAGATCGGCTTGCTCTTGACATAGGGGAAGATCTTGCCCACCCACGTGTTGTTGTAGTGGTACTGGTTGGGGTCGACGCCCGGATTTTCGGCCCATCCGTACTCGGGTGCGATCATGTCGTCGTAATCGGACGAATAGATGTGCAAGCCGAGGGCCATCTGCTTCAGCCCGGAGAGCGACGTGCTCACCTTGGCTGCGGATTTGGCCTGTGCATAAACGGGGAAAAGCATGGCGGCGAGGATCGCGATGATCGCGATCACGACGAGCAGCTCGATGAGCGTGAAAGCGCGTCGGCGGTTCTGCATCCATCCCAGTATAAGAGGAGGTTGTTAAGATCGCGCGAGAAAAATGCGCGAATTGACAAAGTCCACCAACCGCTGGGCCGCCTCCCCGGGCCCATATTCGCTCGTGAGGAGTCGAAGAGCAGGACAATCTGGAGGCTCGTAGGGCGATGAAACGCCCGTGAACCCGGCGATCTCGCCTCGCCTAGCCCGGGCGTATAGCCCTTTGACATCCCGCGCTTCGGCCACTTCGAGCGGGCAGTCCACAAACACCTCGAACCAGGCGTCGCCAACGATCTCCGCGGCGAGTTCGCGCTGCGACCGCATCGGGCTGATCAGCGAGCAAATCACGACCACCCCTTGGCTGGCGAGCAAACGGGCCACCTCGGCGGTTCGGCGGATGTTCTCGGTGCGGTCGCTCTCCGAGAAGGCCAGGTCTCGGTTCAATCCAGCACGCAATGCGTCGCCATCGAGTTGCACCACGGCGACGCCCGCCGCGCGCAACCGAGCGGCTGTCAGGTCCGAGAGCGTGGACTTCCCCGCACCGCTCAGCCCCGTCATCCAGACGCACAGCCCTCGTTCGGAGCGTGCCCCAGGCTCCAAAGCCGGCACGCGCAACACAACGCCCGCCGCCATGACTTCGCCGGTTTCCACCGAGAGCAGTTCGAACGAGCCCGTCGTCCGATCCGATCGGTACACATCCAAACAGAGGGTATCGGCAAACCTCAAGCTCACTTTTCCCACGTGGTTGAGTTCCAACGAATCGGCGGCTTCGCGATGGAGCGTGTCCGGTGCAACACGGTACGCGATCTCCCCGATGGTCCCGAGTGCCGAAGCCGTCCCGCTCAGCACGCGATAGGGTGAGCGAAGGCGGGCCGGATCCTCGGACATCCATACCACCATGGCCTCGGCGGAGTGCGCCACGGTCGCCGGGTTCTTAGGTCGCACGAGCATCGCTCCACGCCCGACATCCAGATCGTCGGCCAGAACCACGATGACGGGATCGCCCACGGTACACGATTCCACGGGCCCATCCGGCGAGAGGATCTCGACGACCGACGTCGTCTCTCCGCTCGGCAACACTTGGACCATTTCGCCAACCCGGATGGCGCCCGAACACGCCTCGCCCATCAGCCCGCGCAGTCCGGGTCCGGGCCGAACGACGCCTTGAACAGGGAAACGGAAGAAGTACGGTCTGGCGGCCGCCTCCAAGTCGTCCAACGTATGGAGCACGCTCGGGCCATGAAACCAGGGCATCGCCCCGCGATACGACACGATGCCCTCGCCTTCCACCGCCGAAACGGGCAGGAACCGCAGGTCGGCGAACTCCATCCCGTGGACGCCGGCCCGAAACTCCTCGGCGCGAGCCTCGAACGCGTCCTGCTCGTAGCCGACCAGGTCCATCTTGTTGACGGCGACCAGCACGTGCGGCATGCCCAACAGCGAAGCGATGAACGCGTGCAGATAGGTCTGCCGCGTCGGGCCGCGTTCGGCGTCGAGCAAAAGGATGACCGCCTCTGCGGTCGAGACGCCCGTGAACATGTTGCGCGTGTACCGCGCGTGCCCCGGCGTGTCGGCGAGCAGATAGCGACGCTTAGCCGTGGCGAACGTGCGGTAGGCCACATCGATCGTGATCTTCTGTTCGCGTTCGGCGCGGAGGCCGTCGGTGAGGAG
>JACFNW010000171.1:0-1833 GCA_019454665.1 Fimbriimonadaceae bacterium
CGGGGTTGTTAGCCGATACTCCATAGTGGTTCGCCGACGGTTGAGCGGGGACCGTGTGCCATGTCTGTCCTAGCGCGAGTTCGAATCATCTGGCCGTTGGCTCGCGCGTGCACGTTGGTCGCTCTCGTTTGGTTGTGTTGTGGGGCGGTCGCCCAGCCGAATCGTCAGGCGGCGGCAGGATTCTTGGACCTCGGCGGCCTAGACCTTTCGCGTCTGGGTCGCGTTCCCCTCTCCGGCCAATGGCTGTTCGCGCCGGGCACGCTGGACCCGACGAAACCCGCCACCCATGCCATCACGGTTCCTGCGCCTTGGGACGCCGAGGTGAACGCCGGGATCAAACAGCCGGCGCAGGGCGAGGGCGTCTACCACCTGACGATCGAACTCGGCAAGAACCCTGGCCAACTCGCCCTGGCGCTGCCGGACAACGCCGGCGCGTACATCGTCTATCTCGACGGCAAGAAGATCTTCCAGAACGGCACGCCCGGCAAGGCCGCGACCGAGCGGTCCAAGATGGTCCCGCAGGTCGTCACGCTGCCTCCGGGCATCCACAGCAAGCACCGGCTGGCGATCGCGGTTTCGAACCATGTGCATGCCGTCGGAGGGATGGCGATCGCGCCTGAGATCGGCCGGGCCAGCATTCTCCTGAATCAAGCGCAGCGCGCCGGCAGCCTGGCTTGGTTGATCTTCGGCGCGGCGCTCGCGATCTTCTTGCACTATGCCGTGATGTTCGCGATCTCGAAGGACTGGGGTTACGGCCTCTATTCGCTCCTGTCGCTCGTCTTGGGCCTGTACCTGCAGGTCACGCAGTCCTACCACTACTCGGTGTTTCCGTCCATTGACGAGGTCGCCCGGTTGAAGCTGGAGTACGCGTTGCTCCTTGCCATTCCGCTCGCGATCTACGGTTTCATGCGTCGGCTGTACCCGCACGAGATTCCCAGGGTGCCCATGTGGCTGGCTTTGGCGATCTCGAGCGCAGGGATCGCCTATGTGGCCTTCGCCCACCCGGTCGAGTTCACCCGGGGTCGGAGTCTCGTTTCGGGTTATGTGCTCGCCGTGATGCTGGTTGTGCTTGCGGGCGTGGTTCTCGCGGCGGTTCGCAAGCGGGATGGCGCGGTTTTGGTGGTCGTTTCGTTCTTGTTGACGTTCGTGGCCGCGAGCCACGACGTGTGGATGAGCGTGGGGAACCTGGAGGGCTCGATGCTGACGGGCTGGGCGTTCCTCGTCTACACGGTCGGCAACGCCGGTGCCCTGGGCGCCGTCGCCAGCCGGACGCAGGAAGAAATCAAGAACCTGAGCAACGACCTCGCGCGGCTCAACGCCTCGTTGGAAGAGCGCATCCAGAAACGGACGCAAGAACTTGCCGACAGCGAGCGGCGGCTGCGCGACGTCTCGGAAGCCGTGGGCGAGTTCATCTGGGAGACCGATCGGCGCGGCGTGTTCACCCATGCCAGCGACCGCGTGCGCGATTTGTTGGGTTTCAGGCCAGAAGAGCTGTACGGACGATCCATCTTCAGCCTGCTGACGGCCGATGTCCGCGAAGACGCCGCCGTGCTCATGGACCCCGAAAACGGCAGCGATGGATTCCGAGGCGCCGAACTCGAGGTCCTGTCCAAGAGCGGGGAGCGCATTTCTCTGGAAGTCAGTGCGGTTCCCATCTACGCCAACGGCTCGGGCACGATCGTCGGCTGGCGTGGCGCGGCCATGGACATCAGCGACCGAAAGCGCACCGAACAACAGTTGCACGAACTGGCGCGCACCGACTCGCTCACCGGACTTTCCAACCGACGCCACTTTATGGAGCGCGCTGGCGAACTGGTGAGCATGTGCCGCCGA
>JACFNW010000171.1:1843-5544 GCA_019454665.1 Fimbriimonadaceae bacterium
GTCTGCCGCGATGGTGCTCATCGACGTCGACCGGTTCAAGTCGGTCAACGACACCTACGGTCACGAGGCGGGCGATCAAGTGCTCAAGTTGGTGGCCAAGGTGATTCAGGGCGCAACCCGCGAGGTGGATGTGCTCAGCCGGTACGGCGGCGAAGAGTTCGCCCTGTTCCTGCCGAACACGGACATGGAGACGGCCGTCAAGGTCTCCGAGCGGGCCCGAGTCGCCTTGGAGGAAGCCGTCATGGATTGGGAGGGAACGACGCTCCGTGTCACGGCATCGCTCGGCATCGCCTGGGCGACCAGCGAGGACCTCGACCTTCGAGTCCTCACGATCCAATCCGACAAGGCGCTCTATGCCGCGAAGGCCAGCGGCCGAAACCGAGTGCTGGTCTACGGACCCGAACTGGAAAGCGACGCGGCATAGGCATCGCGCATCTGGTCGGCCAACCGCATCTGCACCTCGGCACGGTTTTTGTTGAGGTCTGGCGTCTCCGCGGGCACATGATAGTAGACGTCGCCCCTCAGGTAGTCCGTGGCGAAGCGAAGCGCCTGCTCCAAGGTCACGGCCAATGCTGCGCGGCACATTCTGGCGGAGGTGTCGGGACCGGCCAAATGGGAACGGGCACCCAAGAACCCCTCGCGCATGGCCTGTTCGACTTCGCCGTCATAGCGCACGGTGTCCAGTTCGCCTACGATCTCGCCGGCGGGGTTGACCAACGATCGGACAGCATCCGCCCAATCCAATTCCCATGGGCCGGGCATCACGGTGTCCAGATCCACCAGCGCCACCACACGGTCCTCGGGGTTGAACAGGAAGTTCTCCAGCTTGGTGTCTCCGTGGACGGCCGTCGCCTCCCACCCCATCTCGCGCAACGCCATCGCCTCGGGCTTGGCGCGGAGCAACGCTTCGACCATCGGCTTGATGTCAGCTAATCTCTCGGCAAAGAGAGATCCATGGCGCACCAAGTAGAGATGCTGTGTGGCCTGAAGCAGCTGCGGATCTCCGGGAAGGAGGTCGGCGCACTGGGACGCTTGGGTGCATCCGCGCAGGACGGCCTCCAGTTGGCGGTAGTAGCCTTCGGTGTCGTGAAATCCGGGCAACGAGCCGCGATCCAAGCGCACCCGCGAGCCGATGGCGGCGGCGGCGGCCAGCCCCCGACCGACCTGGCGAGCGATGGCCAACTGGCGCGCACGGTCGCCGACGTCGCTCAACCGCTTGTAGGAGCGCACCCCCTCGATCAGGCTCATCGCCCGCCAAAAACCCGTTTCGTCCTCGACCAGGTTGGACCCCTCGACCGTGGTCGCAAAAGAGAACCCTCGCCACCCGGGCGGCAAGCCTCCCTGGTGCATCAAGCGCTCCTGCGCGCCAAGCCAGGCCGATGCGCCTGTCATCACGCGGGCGGGATCGCGAAACACAGAAGTGTTGATTCTTTGGACCAAGAACTTGCCCTGATCCGACTCGACAAGCCAGCACTCGGGGTTGATGTTGCCTCGGTCGGCGAACGGCTGGGCCGACCGCACGCTGCCCAACAAGAACCGCTCGACCGCCTTAGGCGGGTGCATCGGGATTCCTCAGCTTCACGGGTTCGGCAGCCGCCTTCTTGAGACGCAGGTTCAGCATCTCGACCAGCGTGGCGAACGCCATGGCGAAGTACGTGTAGCCCTTCTCGATGTGCGCGCCAAACCCCTCGGTGACCAGGTTGACACCGATGAGCACCAAGAATGCCAACGCGAGCATCTTCACAGTGGGGTGCTTCTCGACGAAGTCGCTCACCGGGCCCGCGAACGCCAGCATGAACCCGACCGAAACCACGACGGCCGCGATCATGATTTCGATGCGGTCGGCCATGCCGACTGCGGTGATGACCGAGTCCAGCGAGAACACGATGTCGAGCACCAGAATCTGGGCGATGACGCTTGAGAACGTGGCCGCCTTGCCCGCTTTGCCGTGGTGCTCCTCGCCTTCGAGCTTGCCGTGAATCTCCTTGACGGCCTTGTACAGCAGGAACAGTCCGCCGAAGAGCAGGATCAGATCGCGCCCCGAGAATGGGTGCCCGAAAGGCTCGACGAGCGTGGCCTTGAGGTTCATCACCCAACTGATCGAAAGCAACAGCAGGATACGGGTGACCAGAGCCAGCATCAGGCCGACCTGACGCGCCTTGGCCCGCTGACTCTCCGGCAGCTTGCCCGCCAAGATCGAAATGAACACGATGTTGTCGATTCCGAGGACGATTTCAAGGATGGTGAGCGTCAGAAACGCCATCCAGGTTTGGGGTTGGGCGAGCCACTCCATAGTCGGTGGGCGTATTGTGGCCTCTATTGGGGTCGAACTGTATGCCACCGGAAGGTATCACTAGCGGCAATGCCAAAGCCTGTGGTCATTGTCGGCGCCGGTCTAGCGGGGCTGATCGCCGCCCGACGCCTTAGCGAAGCCCAAGTTCCGTTCTTCATCCTCGACGCCGACGACCGCGCGGGTGGCCGGTTGAAGACGGACGTCGTAGACGGATTCAGGCTCGATCGCGGGTTCCAGACGCTTTTCACCGCCTATCCGACGCCGCAAGCCGAACTCGATATGGGCAAGCTGGACCTCCGCGTGTTCGCCTCAGGGGCCGAGGTGTTCGATGGCGTCAAGCGGCATGGCCTCCAGTTCGATCGGCGCGACGTGTCGCTGATCCTGTTCAACCGATTCGTCTCGTGGCCGGACAAGTTCCGCCTGGGTGCGTGGGCCAAGCATCTGGAGGATTCGACCGAGGCCGACCTGCGGCACGAGGAAGACACGACGGCGGAGACCTACCTGCGGCGGTTCGGGTTCAGCGAGCGGCTGCTCGACACGTTCATGCGGCCCTTCTACGGCGGCGTGTTCTTGGACCGGGGCCTGCAATTCTCCTCGAACCAGTTCAACTGGGTGTCCAAGATGCTGGTCGAAGGCGACACCGTGGTGCCCAACCAAGGCATCGAAGCGATCCCAGCACAGCTCGCGGCCTCGCTCCCGACCAGCGCTTTTCGCTTCAAGACGCGCGTCGCCGGCCTGAAGAAGGAAGGTGGCCGCGTGACCGGCGTCGTCACCGAGGACGGCGAGACCATCGAGGCCTCGGCCGTGATCTTGGCCACGTCGGCGAGCGAGTCGGCTCGTCTGGCCGGCATCGCCGCCCCGAGCAACGGACCCACGTCGGTCTGCATGTACTTTGAGACCCCCGAGCCCGTGATCAAGAGCAAGTTCATCGTCCTGAACGGCTCCGGCGAAGGGCTGGCCAACCACGTCGTGCCCGTGACCAACCTCTGTCCCGCCGCCGCCCCTGCCGGCAAGCACCTGACATCGGTTACCCTGTTGGATGGCGCCGACCGCACGGACACCTACCTCGACTTCGTGATCCGCAAGGAGATGGCGGCCTGGTTCCCCGGCGCCAACCCGAAGCAGTGGCGTCACCTGCGCACCTACCGCGTCCGCAACGCTCAACTGGCGCAGGCACCCGGGTTCCAGAAGCACGCCCCGGGCATCGAAACCCAGACTCCCGGCCTCTTTCTGGCGGGCGAGTGGGTGGACAACAGCTCGATCGAGGGCGCGATGCGGTCCGGCGACCGTTGCGGGCGACTGGTCGCCTCCTCCGTCGTTGCGCCGGCCTCCTCTGCTTGAATATGACGATCCAGCGCCTACGAGACAACGTACACGATCCAGCGTCTGGGTGCGAAGGCGGCCGCTA
>JACFNW010000172.1:0-217 GCA_019454665.1 Fimbriimonadaceae bacterium
ACCGGCCGCTCGGTCGAGTTCACTCCCGACGGCAGACATCTGGTCTACGCGGTGTACATCACGGGAACGGTGACCGCCATCTACGTCGTCCAGGTCGAAGATTGGAGCGTCGTTCGGGTGATCCATCCCGACACCTTCTTGGGCGACTTGGCGATCAGCCCCGATGGGCGCTACGTGTGCGCTGGCCGGCTGTTCCGCATCGCCGACGGCTCCGAGA
>JACFNW010000172.1:243-5539 GCA_019454665.1 Fimbriimonadaceae bacterium
TCAAGAATCCGGGTTCGGGCCTGTACACACAGGCGCTAGGCACCTTCTTCTCGTCCGATTCGCAGTACCTGTATGGCAACGGGTTCGCGCCCAACTACTTGGGTAAGTTCCGCATCTCCGATGGTGTGCGGGTGGCTTCGTACGACGTGGGTGGATTGGGCTGGCCGGTGGGCCCCCCCGGGGCGGAGTCGGCCGACGGCCGGCGGTTGGTCTCCTCGGATGGGCGCGGGACGATGGCCCTCGACACCTGGACGTACTCGCCCCTCTTCATCGCCCCGATGGCGCGCACCCTGAAGTGGTCCAACGCAGGAGACCTGCTCTTCACTTCCCACACTGGAGGTCTGACTCAAATCCGCGACGGATGGACCGGTGCGGTCAAGCAGGAGTTCGTCGGCCACTGGGGGGTCGGCATCCCGGTGGTGGCGGCGTTCGCCGAAGAGGAGTCCGTGGTGCTGTCGGGCTCCCACCGGCTGCTCAAGTCGTACCGAAACGCTCCGCATGCCGCCGAGGTCCTCACCACTCACGCCCATGCCCAGTTCATCGGTCCGGTCCCGGTCGCCTTCTCGGCCGACGGGGCGCGACTCATGACGGGAGTCGGCTCGCCCAGCGGTCCCGGACAGGGCGTGAGCATCTGGGACGCCGAGACCGGCGAGTCCCTTGGTCGGGTCCCCGGCGCGGGCAACCCCGTGGCCCTCGCGTTCTCGGCCGATGGACAGGAGGCGATTGTGGTGACGTCGAGCCGAATCGAGGTTTGGAACATCGCGTCGGCGTCGCTCGTTCGTTTGATGCCCACCGAGGGTCCCGTGGCATCGGCCGCCATCCACCCGGCATCGGGGCGCATCGCCGTTCACGTGGTGGATTCCGTGACGTTCGTCTACGATGTAGGGACGCTCGACCTGATCGGAACGGTGCCGATCCAAACCACACCCTCGTTCTCCGAAGACGGAGCGGTCATCGTCGGCGGCTGGCAGTCGTTGATCCGCACCTTCGATGCTCGCCACCCCCGCTTGGTGATGATCAGCGAGGTGTCCACCTTCGTGTCGGGCATCGGGGCGGTCACGCCGAACCAGATCGCGCTCTCGCGTGACCGAACGACGCTGGCGTTCACCGTCGGGACCAGGCTCTTCTTGCGAAACGTCGCCTCGGGCGACACCCGCGTGATCACCGGATTCTGGGTGGATGTGCGCGCGATGGCGTTCTCGGCCGATGGCGAGACGATCCTGTGCAGCGACCGCTCGAACCGGCTCCAGGTCTTTTCTGTGGACAGCGGCGAGCGTCTGCGTTACTGGGACGAGGAACTGCTCACGATGGCTCCGGCGATCCAAGTCTCGCCCTTGGGCGACCGAGTCGCGATCACCCGTACCGATGCGACACTGATGGTCATATCGACCGAGCCCAGAACGGTGATGCCCGCCCCCCAGCCCGACTCGTACGTCGTGCAGGAAGACGGCATCCTGAACTCCTCGGCGGACGAAGGCGTTTTGGCCAACGACCTCCCCGAGGGAATGACCGCATCCCTGCACACGGGTCCGACGCGCGGCACATTGGAGTTCCAACCCGATGGGTCCTTCGTGTACCAACCGCACGCCGACGCGAATGGCGAGGACTCGTTCACCTACATCGCCCATGTGGGCGACGCGTCGAGCGACCCCGTGCTGGTTCGACTGACCGTCGAACCCGTGAACGACCCGCCCACGGTGGATGCAGGACCGGATGTCGCTCTGGAAGCGACGGCGACCTCGACCCCGGTCGTGCTGGTGGCGCAGACGTTCGACGCGGATGGCGACTCTCTGACGTATGCTTGGAAGGTCGAGGGGAACCCTGTCGGGTCTGGCCAGACGCTGAGCCACGGGTTCGGCGTCGGCACCTACCGCGTGACGGTCGAGGTCTCGGACGGCAACGGAGGGTCGGCGACCGATGAAGTCGTCGTAGCGATTCGCGACACGACGGCGCCCGCCCTTCACGGGGTGCCCGAGACCATCGTCGTCTCGGCGACGTCGGCGGGTGGCGCCGTGGTGAGCTATCCGACGCCGATCGCGACGGACCTGGCCGATCCCGACGTCGAGGTCGTTGTGTCGCACGTCCCCGGAACCCTGTTCCCGCTGGGCGAAACCGTCGTCCAGGTCGCGGCGACCGATGCGAGCGGCAACCGGGCGCACGCGTCGTTCCTGGTCAAGGTCACCGTGGAGTTCGGAGGCTTCCTGCCGCCCATCCAAGCGGGCAAGACGCACAAGGCGGGCAGCACGATTCCCGTGAAGTTCCGCCTGGCCGGATCGAGCGCCGGCATCGGCCACCTTCCCGCGGTGCTGTACGTGGACGGGGCAGCGATCGGATCGTTCGGCTACGACCCGGCGACCGACACCTACCACGCCAATTGGAACACGCGTGGCTATGCCGCCGGACCTCGCAGGGTCGAAGTGGATCTCGGCGACGGGGCGCTCCATTCGGTGATCGTGGTTCTGCGGTGACCGGCGGGTCTTGGTGGGCGGTCGGTTAGGTTGACGTGGGTTCTCCTCTGCAAGCGGGGGAGAACCCACTTGCCGCCGCCCTTGTTGATGCGACTTCTGCTCGCAGAGCCGGGTGCAAAGGTCCTTGACCCCGGCAGCCTTCATCTCCCATAATGGAGCCCGCTACGCGGCGGGTGTAGCTCAGGGGTTAGAGCGCCTCACTGTGGCTGAGGAGGCCGTGGGTTCGATTCCCATCATCCGCCCCATCTTCCGTTCGCCCAACTCAGCGACCGGGCAACCGAACCGCGTGCCCCGTGGCGTTGCGCGGCGGCGGGAAGCCGAGCGCGGCGCAGACCGTCGGCATCACATCCACGAACCGCATCGGACCCAGCGACGCCCCTTTGGGGAACGCCGGACCGTGGGCGTAGAGGATCGCGTGGGTGTCGCGCCGCTCGCCCCAGTAGATGTTCGCCCCCGAACCGCGTGGCAGGATCGGCTCGACCAGCCCTTCGCCAAAGCCCGCCAAGGCGTCGTAGCCGTCGGCCAAGTCGAAGTACAGGTCGCCGCCGTCGCCGCCCAAACCCAGATGGGTGTGCACTTTCGGGTCCCAGACGCGTTCGACCACGCGAATCCCGCGCACCGGATCGGCCGCGTTCAACAGCGCCCGCCGAGCCTCGGCCACCACGAACGGCTTGTCCTCGGGCGCGACGATCCCGCCGAGCCGGTCGGTCGTGTTCACCACCACCATGTTCCCGCTCCAGGGCGGCACCATTGCGCGCGTGCGAGCCAGATACACCGAGCCGTCGGCACTTCGTGCGACCAAGCCCGCCGCTTCCAGAGCGTGGTTGGCGCGGAAGTTCCAGTGCACCGGGGCCATTCCGTGGTCCGAAACCAGCACCAAGTTCGTCTGGGCGTCGGCCAACTTCAGCAGGTCGCCGACCCACAAGTCGTGCATCGCGAAGACCCGCGCATAGACCGACCATGCCCGTGCGGCGAGCGCAGCATCGTAGCGGGGTCCCTTCGGGTCCATCATGCCCACCCAAACGCCGGCGCTGTCCGTGATGTACGAGTAGTGCATCATCACGTCCGGCTTCCATCGGTGCCAGGCGTAGCGCGACGTCCGGCGCAGGTGCTCCAAGTCGAATCGCAGGACTTCGAGCAGCCGGTCCTCGGCCGTACCGGGGCCTTCCTTCATCAGGGTCGTGCCGAACGAGCCTCCTTCGTAGAGGCCCCAGGGGAAATCGTGGAAGCCACGGGCTGCCTTGCGGTAGGCCTCGAGTTCCGCGCCTTGCTCGGTGCTGCCGAAGTCGGCGGCGGCACGCACGTAGAGCAGCATCTTGCCGCTCGCGGGGTCGAGCGAGAACAGGCGGACGTGCGTGTCGCCCTGCCTGTCGCCGCTCGCCACGCGGATCGGTCCCGCCCAGCCCTGCGCCTCGCCGTTGGCGCCCTTCGGCCTGACCAGCACTTGCTTGTCGCCACTTGGCCGGGCCACGTGCAAGCGAACCGCATCGAAGCCGACGGTCGGGTCGGCGGGGTCGTCGAAGGCCTCCACCTTGAACCGCGCATCGGCGAACGCGAACGCACCCGGCTCGGTGACCACACGCGAAGGCGCGATCCCCGACTCGAAGCCGCTGAACCCGACGAAGCGGTCCTTCTTGCCCAGCGCCGCGAGTTCGTCCGTCCAGCGTTTGGGCGGGTACTGGTGGGTCGCGGAGAGCACGACCACCCTCTTGCCCGCCTTCGCCGCCGAGATGTAGAACGGCTCGGCCCGGATGAGGTTGGCGTCGAATGCGCGCCGACTCTCGAGGATCGTGTGCTCCGCCTTCGGCAGCACGGGGTTCGCACCGCCGACGATGCCATGCTCGGTGGGCCAAGCGCCGGTCCACAGCGAGGCGTGGCACACGGGCGTCTTGGTCGGGAACACGGGGACGGTGTGCTGGGCGACCGTGCCGCCCGCCGCCCATCGCGCCAGGTTCGGCATGTGGCCTTCGGCCAGCAATCGGTCCACGGCCCAATCGGCGGCACCATCCCACGAGACGACGATCAGGCGCTGTTCGAGGGCGGGCGGTGAAGCGAGGACAAGAGCGGCGAGCCAGGCGAGCACGCTCCTATTGTGCCGCGCCGGCCAGTTCTCAATAAGCGCAATCAACCCGTCGTCAGGCAGAGTCACATCAGGAGAGCGGAGCGATTCGAGGCGTCTGGTGGCCAACGCCAGATCACCGGACCACGGTGCCCGCGGCTTGAGTCCGTTGTCTCAGCAACGGAAACCGTGGTACGCTGGTGCGCGTAGATTCCCTTGGGTGGCTTGCAACGAGGCGTCGTGCGGTACTTCGTGATAATCAGGCTTGTGTTCCGATTGTCTTGCTGGCAACGTTCGCGGGCCGCTTCGGTTTTGTGAGTCCGTTGCAGAGGATTATGTAGATGAGCGATCGGTCCGTCTTTTTTGCCGAAGGAGCCCTCGTGTTCGCGTGCCCCGACTTTGCGAGGATCGACTTCATTGGGACGGGGCCTCTGAAACGGGGCAACCAGCCACCGGAGGAACAGGCTCTGGCAACGTGCTACCTTTCGATCAGGCACCTGGAAGCGCTGAACGAAGCCATCGCCGATCAATTGCACCGTGTGCGGTCGGAGGGCCAAGAGGCGGAGCCGTGAGCCGGACGATGTCGCATCCCCCCTACGGACAGTTCGGGAAGCACTGTCACCATCGGCAGACAACTCAGGTCTATCTGTCGCCCGGCACGATCCAAGTATCGGGAATTGGAGACGTGTGCAGGTACGCCAGGGGCATCGCTGCCACTCCGCCGATAGGATCATTGGATTCCTCTGGCGATCGGATCTGTGTACTTGAG
>JACFNW010000173.1 GCA_019454665.1 Fimbriimonadaceae bacterium
CAAAGGAGGGTACGCCATGGGAACCGTTGCCGGCGTGAACACGCGCAGGTATCACGGGTTGCTCGTGGCCGCCACACGTCCACCCGTCGAGCGTGTGGTGCTCGTGCGGGCGATCGAGGCCTTCGTCGAGGTCTCCGGACACCGCTATGGGCTCTCCGCGAACCAGTACCCTGGAGTGGTGCATCCCCAGGGGTACCAGTACTTGACCCAGTGCCTGGTCGGGGAAGCCGTAGTCTCGGAGTTTCATGCAGGCGAGGCTCGGATCCAGCGCCGGTTGGCCATCCACCCGGGCAAAAACGCGGTCACCGTCGTTTACCGAAACATCGGGGTCAAGACGGTCAAACTGGTGCTGAGTCCCTTGGTCTGCCACCGATCCCACCATGCCAATTCCAGCGAATCGGATGGCTTTCCGGATGGGATCGAGTTCCGGGCGAGTGAGACGGTCGTGCGAATCGCGACGCCGTTGCACATCCTCCATCCCGGCGCGCAGCGCACTCCCGTCGAGGGCTGGTTCTATCGGTTCGAGCACCTGCGCGAAGTCGAACGCGGCCTCAACCCTCGCGACGACGCGTTCTGCCCTTGCGAGTTGCGCTATGAGCTGCACGCGGGCGAGGAGGCTGCGGTGGTGTGTTCGGCGGAAGGGCACCTCTCGCCATTCCTGCCCGCCGATCCCTTGCCCAACCCCTCGGACGCGCTGGCCCTGCTGCGCGAAGCGGCTGAGAAGTTCGTCGTCGTGACCGAAAACCGGACGACGCTGCTGGCCGGCTACCCGTGGTTCGCCGACTGGGGACGCGACACGATGATCGCGTTGCCGGGGATCCTGCTCCAAACGGGTCGGGTGGCCCAGGCGCGCCAAGTGCTGAGCGACTACGCGGGCCAGATGCGCGATGGCCTGATCCCCAACCGTTTTGTCGAAGATGGCGACCAGGCCGAGTACAACACCGTGGACGCCACGCTGTGGTTCGCCAATGCCGTCCATCAAACCCTGGAAGCCGAGTGGAACCAAGGTTTCGCCGTGCGCATGATGAAGGCCCTGGACGACGTGCTCGAACATCACCGGGCGGGGACGCGGTACGGCATCGCACTCGATCCCTCCGACGGCCTTTTGCGGCAGGGGGTCCCGGGCGCGCAACTCACGTGGATGGACGCCAAGATCGGGGACTGGGTGGTGACGCCTCGCCACGGCAAGGCGGTCGAGATCTGCGGGCTGTGGATCAACGCGTTGCGCGTGATGGAGCTTCTCGCCAACCGGTTGCAGCGGCCGAGCGAGGTCTACCGCGAACTCGCCGAGCGTGCCGAAGCCAACTTCGACGCCAAGTTCTGGTCCGAGACGCTGGGCTACTACCTCGACACCGCCGAACCCGACGACGCCTCGCTCCGACCGAATCAGGTCATCGCCATGAGCCTGCCGTTCGGCCCTGCCAAAGGCGAACGCGCGAAGCGGGCGCTGGGAGTCGTGGCGCGCGAGTTGCTGACACCCTACGGCTTGCGGACGCTGGCGCAAGACGACCCGCACTACCACGGGCGCTTCGAGGGTCCCTTGCGCGAACTGGACGCCGCCTATCATCGGGGAACGGTTTGGCCGTGGTTGCTCGGGCCGTTCGTGACGGCCACCGTCAAACTCACAGGCGACCGTCGCGAGGCGAAGCGCTTGCTCCGCGGCGTCCGCGAGATGCTCACCGAGTACGGTATAGGGGGCCTTGCAGAAGTCTACGATGGCGACCCGCCGCACAGGCCCAACGGGTGCCCGTGGCAGGCGTGGAGCGTGGGCGAGTTCCTGCGCGCGATGGCCCAAGACACCGGAGAACAACCATGATCACCGTCCAATTCGACGACCCCGACATCGCCGCCGGCAGACTCGACGACAAGGGCCTCATGATGAAGAGCATCGCCGAGCGCACGCTCGCGGCCAAGGTCGAGGAACTCGACTGTTCGACGCATGGCGACGGTCGCTGGCTGACGATCACCGTGTATGGCGGGTTCGACGACCTCTCGTGCGACATCGAGGGCTGCTGCGACGACTTCGTCGCCAAGGCCGAGGCCGCACTCGAATCGTGAAGCGCCCCTATTCGCTCTTGTAGCGCGTGAACGTATTCGTGTTGCCGTCCACGGTCACCGTGAAGGAATCCGGCGTTTGCCAAGTCACCTTTGAAGTCTGGGCCTTCTTCGCGGCCTCGGCGACCTGCGACTTGATCTGGGGCGCGAGGGCTTCGATCACCGGTCGTTGAGCCCCGTCAACCTTGCTCGTATCGAGTTCGACGTCGCCAAACTGGGTGGTCAGGGTCTCGTTCTCGTAGGTGTACGTGCCGCTGAAGTTGAGAGCGATGGAGCCGGCCCCACCCGGCAGATCGGCTTGAACCGTCATCTTCGCGGTGCCACCTTGCAGTTCGGCCACGACCGTTCCGTTGCTCGCTCCTGCGGGAAGCTGCGCTCCGGTCACTCGCCATTTGCCTTCGACGGTCTTGGCTTGCTGACAGCCGAACCCAACCAAGGCGACGAGAAAGGCGACGAGGACGAGATGAGCGGTCCGCATGAAGGGCATTATGACCGCAGCATCAATCGGTCGTGGTCCGAGTGGCCCCCTGGAACTCCACGGGACGCCGCGGCCTGAGCAATTCGAAGTAGCCGCGCACGTCGGACCAATAGCGGTCGGCGGCCTCGCAACGATCGGGGTCGGCCGTGCTCGCGCCGTGGATTCCCCCTTCGTGGTGCACCAAGCGATGGGGTGCGGGGCCGGGCGGCGGCGGCATGGCCTCGAAGATGGCCTTCTCGTCGTCTTCGGCTTCCTCGGGGGAGGCGGTGATCAAGATCGGGAAGCGGTCGGCGGCCTTGGCCCACTCGGCAACGGACGCGTTGGGGAAGTACTCGCCAGGGGACGAGAGGATCATGCCCGCGACTTCCGGCCTGGCGACCAGCTTCAGGGTCAGGCTGGCCGAGTAGCTGCTCCCCCAGGCGACGACCCGCGAGTATTTGCCCTGCGCGGCGGCCCAATCGAGCGCAGCCTCCATATCGGGCAGGGAAGACTCGTAGGGTTGTGGCGACTCGAACTTCGAGGCGGTTCGGTTGTCCGAATCCCACAAGCGGCCGCCCGAGCGCAAGTCGACAGCCAACGAGTCCAACCCCAGGGCGGCGATGCGGGGCGCGATGCTCGCGTACTCGGCGGCGTTGCTGCCTGCCTGATGGAACAGGACGACCAGCCAACGGGAGTCCAAGTTCGTGGTGAAAAGGTCGGCGAACACCTCGGTTCCGTCTTTGGCGGCGAACGTCACCTCCCGCGCGGGACGCGCCTCGACGTTCCTACGCACGGGCCGGGAGGACTCTGGGGGCGCCTGGTCCTCGGACTGAATCACGGTCTTGGGCTTCTCGCAACCCGCGAGAACGCAACCGAGCAACGCCAGCGACACGAAGAACCGCACGCCGACAGTATAACGCTCACTCGCCGAGCAGATCGCTTAGGGCACGGTCCAGGGTCGGGAATCGGTAATCGAACCCGTGGAACTGCGCCGCGATGGGCAAGGCGCGCTGTCCGCGAAGCACCAACTCCGGCTCGACGCCCTGCAGCCGGCTCACGACCTCGAACACGGGAGCGGGAACGGGCGGGACCGGCGGACGCCCCAGGTGCCGCCGCAGTGCAGCCATCAGTTCGCCTTGGCGGACCGGCGTGGGTGCCGTGGCGTTTACGGGGCCGTGTACGTCGTTCTCGATGAGGTACGCGAACAGCCGGGCCAGATCTGCCAGGTGGATCCAGCTCACATACTGGCGGCCCGTGCCGATCGCGCTGCCCATGAACGCCTTGGTGAGGGCCACCAGCGGCTTCAGGGCGCCGCCGCCGCGCCCCAACACGAACCCGATCCGCACCACCACCTTGCGCGTCCGCGGCGTTGCCGCTTCCATACACGCTCCCTCCCAGAGTTGGGCCACCCGAGCGGGGAAGTCGGCGCCCGGAGGGCTGGCTTCGCTCAGCGGTCGGTCGCCCGAGTCGCCGTAATAGCCGACGCCGCTCGCGTTGAGCCAGACCTTCGGCGGGGTCGCACACTTAGCGATGGCCTCGCCAACGGCGCGACTGGAGTTGACCCGCGAATCCACGATCCGCCGTTTGGTCTCCTCGGTCCAGCGCTGCACGATCGGCTCGCCGACCAAGTTGACGACGGCTTCGGCCCCCTCGATCAGCGGCACCAGGGCATCGGCAGACACGGCATCCCACACAGCCCCCTCTGCTCCCGGAACGGCCCGCCCGGATCGGCTGAGGACGGTGCACCGGTATCCGCTCGCGACCAACTGCGCGACCAACGCGCCACCGATGAACCCGGACCCCCCGGCGATCACCACATGTCGGTCGCTCATCGGTCCTCCTCCATCCAGGGACGGACGAGGTCTTGCTCGACGCCGAGTTGTTGCAGGATGCGCGCCACCACGGTGTCGGCCAAGTCTTCCAGAGACTTCGGTTGGTGGTACCAGGCGGGGCTGGCGGGAAGGATGGTCGCCCCCGCTTCGGCGAGTTGGGTCATGTTGCGGAGCATGATGAGGTTCCAAGGCATTTCGCGGGGCACCAGGATCAGGGGGCGCTTTTCCTTCAGGCACACGTCGGCGGCCCGCGTCACGAGGTCGTTCGAAATGCCGTGGGCGATGCGTCCCGCAGTCCCCATCGAGCACGGCACGATGACCATGCCGTCGTGTACGAACGAGCCGCTCGCGGGCGGCGTGTAGTAGTCGTTGGAGTCCAGCAGGTGGATCTGCGGCGCGGGCCGCCCCAACCACTTTTCGACGTCGAGGGCGGCGGGGTTCAGCGAGATACCGAGTTCGGTGCCCGCAACCTGCACGGCCTGACGGCTGAGCGTAACGTAGATGTCGTCGAAGTGCCGGGCCGCTTGGGCGAGGAACCGTTGGGCGTAGATGGCGCCGCTGGCGCCCGTTACTCCAACGACCAATCGGCGGGTTCGCGAAGGCATCGCTGTGATTCTACGTCGCCTGGCTTGCGTTCGGCGGCTGGACTAGGGCGCGGGGGTCGCCACGCGGAACACGAAGTCGGAGAACGTGACCTGATAATCCGACTGTCCCTCGCCGACCACTACTTGAACCACCGTCGGATAGTAGCCGGACTTGGCGACGGAAGCGGGTTGGGGGATGGCCAGATTCATCGCCGTTTTGGATTCCAAGAACGTCGGCGTGAACCAGAACGCGGTGAAGATGGTCTCGCCATCGAACGAGCCGAAGCTGGCAGCGCCTTCGATGTCGGCGGTGGGCTGGTTCCAATAGAGGCCGATCTCGTCGGTGCCGGAGGCGTCGTTGGAGGCGTAACCGGCGGGCATGAAGGCGGCGCCGGGGTGGAGGGCCATCTCGGGGTCGGCGGCGTCGATCAGCAGCCGATCCACCTCGGGCAGGGTGAAGAAGTGGATGCCAAACGTGGGCGTCGCGAACACGCCGGTCGCGCCCGCATGGCCCGCGGGGAGCCAGGAGACGACGATGTGGGTGTAGGGTGTGCCCGTGTTGCGCGGCACCGCG
>JACFNW010000174.1 GCA_019454665.1 Fimbriimonadaceae bacterium
GTCGCGGTACGCCATCCTCGCCCGCACTCGGGTCGGGCCTGTGTCAGACTTGGACATGCCCACCGCCATCCACCGCCAAGTTCAAGCCGCCCGCGAGGGCAAACATCCCGGCTTGATCGGGCGGATGCCGACGGGTTGGCTGGTGTTTGGCGCGAAGCAAGTGGTGCCGGGCTATTGCCTGTTGCTCCCCGACCCCGTTCCTCCGCACCTGAACGCGATGCCTCCGCTCGAGCAGCGGGCCTTCCTCGCCGACATGGCTCGGGCGGGCGATGCGTTGCTCGTCGAAACGGGTGCGGTGCGGATCAACTACGAAATGCTGGGCAACCTTGAGCCGGCGTTGCACGCCCACCTGTTCCCGCGGTACGCCGACGAGCCGGACGACCTGCGGACCAAGCCGATCTGGTTCTACGACTGGGACGCCGCGTCCGAGGGCGACCCGGTGTACCGCGAGACCCTGCGCCGGAACCTGCGCGAACGGCTGATGCTCTCATGACCCGCCGAGCGGACATCACTCTAGGGACTCGAGATCCAATAAGTCCTGGGGGCGTCCGCTTGCCCTCTTTGCCTTGATCAACCATCGTTTTGAAATACAGTCCGCCTGATAGTCGCCCAGTTGGAGTGTGACGCGATCCTCATAGGCTGCCTCGAAGTCCACTCCTGGGATGGAGGTCAGGATGTCCACCCGCCACGGTGGGGTGCCGAAGTGGAACACGAAGTCGGCATGCAAGAACTCCTCGGGCTCGACGAGCTCGACGGGTGCCCCAAAGTGCTGTAGGGCCTCGTACAGCCTAAGGTGATCGCCGGGAGCAACATGAACGAGCAGGTCCAGATCCTTCGTGAACCGTGGCTCGGCGTGATAACCGACCGCGATGCCGCCCACCACGAGATACCTAATCCCGCAGTCGTCGAGTGCCGCCAACAGTTCGATCCAGTCGCTCAGCCCCGGTGCCAGGGTGCATCACCTCGTAATAGAGTTCTCGGAGTTCGAAGATCGCGCGGACCTTCTGTTCGGGCGTGGCGGCGGCCCAGAACGCACGGTCGAAGGAGCCGTCGTCCTCGGAAACCTTGCCTTTCGCGCCCATCATGCCGGGCCGTTTCGCCATGTGCCTGATTATGGGCATTTGAATTTGTTCGGCGTGAGGAGTTCGGGATCGGATCTGCAAAAAGAAAGCAGTCACGCTCGTCGCCGGTCTCAACCTCGGATACCGCCGTTGCTCGGCCCTCCAAAAAAGGCGGAGAACATTGCGGGTCGAGAAGCCGACAAAGAAAGAGTGTCACAACCCGCCGCTTGGCCTTATACTGACGCCGTGAAGCGCTTCGCCGCGTTCGTACTGCCCGTCATCCTCGCCGCCTCGGGCGCGGCTCAGGTCATGCCCTACACATGGTCGTTCGCCGACACCGGTGCCTGGATCGGGTCCACACCGACCGGCAACCACGTCGAAGACGGACCCGCCAACCGACCGACCAACGCCGTGAGCACCTCGACGATGACGATCGGCGGCGACACGGCCGAGGCCCGGTTCGAATCCTGGTCCCAATACACCACGCTGCGCGCGATGGGGACGATCACGCTCGATACGGGTTCGACGGATGCGGGCGGGAGGGTCGGTCTCGACCTCGGCGGCAACCCCGATACCGTAGCCCACTTCGGCGATCTCATCACCATCGGCGGCGGCCCGGGACCCCATACGTTCCGCGTCTACTACGAACTCAGCGGCTCGGCCGGCCTCACCGGCCCGGGAACCATGACGTGGAGCGCCGACCTCGATGTGCAGATCATGGGCCTTGGGGTCTCGGTCCTCAACACGCCACAAACCCTGTTCCGCGGCGGAACGGAGTCGAGCGCGTTTGGCGACATCGGCTTTGCCGAGGTCTCGGCGACCGATGGCTCGACCATGAGCCTCTTCGCGTACATGGGTGGGTTCATGCAAGTCAACCGGATCGGCGGGGGGTTGACCACGGGCTCGCTGGATATGACCAACACGGGCTTTTTCCACATCGTGCCCGACGACCCAAACACCACGTTCACCGCTGCGAGCGGCGCAAACTACCTCGTCCCCGAACCCGCGACGCTGTCGGTCCTGGCGCTTGGTCTGATGCCCCTGTTGAGACGCCGACCCAAAACCGGTTCCGACCTCTGAGAGAGAAAGGCCTACCCCGCCACTTCCAGTGGGCGGGCAAGAAGTTGGCAGAGTTACCGACAACTTTCGCCAACCAAGTCCCGACAATTCATCCGTGACCGACAACGTCGTTCCGGTAACGCTCGCCGAAATCCTCTCTTCGCTCAGCGTCGCTCTGGACCTCGTCGAGGGGCAGCCGCAGGGCCATGCCGTCCGCACGTGCCTCCTCGCCATGCGCATCGGCGAACAACTGGGGTTGAGCGAACAGGACCGCACGCGCCTGTACTTCGCCTCCATCCTCAAGGATGCGGGTTGCTCGAACAACGCCGCGCGCGTCCACAAGGTCTTCGGCGGCGACGAGCACCTGGTCAAGCGCGACGTCAAGCTGGTGGATTGGAGCGACCCCGTCGTGTCCCTCAAGTTCGCTCTGGGCCACACCGAGGTGGGCGGCTCGATCGGGCGCAAACTGCGGCGGATGCTCGGCAACCTCGCGCCGCCGGCCAAGATCATGGACGAGGTGACGATGGCCCGGTGCAGCCGGGGCGCGGAGATCGCACGCTCGCTCGGGTTCGACGAGGACGTGGCCGCTGCCGTTCGGGACCTTGACGAGCACTGGGACGGGGGCGGTTCGCCCAGGCACAAGCGGGGCGAGGAGATCCCCATGCTCGCCCGTCTGGTCGGCTTGGCCCAGACCCTCGAAGTGTTCGCGGCGGCGCTGGGACGGGACGCCGCGCTCGACATGGTTCGCGAACGCAGCGGGCGATGGTTCGACCCCGAAGCGTGCGAGGCCGTTCTCTCGCTCAACGACGACCCCGTCTGGGAGCGGCATGGAGAGTTTCTCGAAGAGGGGACCAGCCTTCTGCCCATGCCCGAGGCCGCCCAGCAAGCGTCGCCCGCCGACATCGATCGCGTTTGCCACGCGTTCGCCCAAATCGTGGACGCCAAGAGCGCGCACACGGGCGAGCACTCCAGCCGGGTCACGGATTACGCGGTGGCTTTGGGTGCCGACTTCGGGCTCGACCGGTCGCGGCTTCTGGAACTGAAGCGGGCGGCGTTGCTTCACGACATCGGCAAGCTGGGCGTGCCGAACGGCATTCTCGACAAGCCGGGGCGTCTCACCGACGACGAGTTCGACCGGATCAAGTTGCACCCCATGCACTCGTTCCGCATCCTGCACCGCATCCGGGGCTTCGAACGGCTTGCAGAAATCGCCTCGGCGCACCACGAGCGGCTCGATGGCCGGGGCTATTGGCGGGGCCTGGACGCCACGCGTCTGGACCTCGAAATGCGCATCCTGGCCGCCGCCGATGTGTTCGATGCCCTCTGCGCCAGCCGTCCGTACCGAGACGCCATGCCGGTCGAGAAGGCGCTGGCGATCATGCGCCAAGATGCCGGAACCCACCTGGACCCCGATTGCGTGGCCATGTTGGAAGAGCGTTACCTGCGGGTCGGCTTGCCGCTGGCGGCGTAGGCTGCGCTTCGCCGTTCGGTGGGGTTTGGTGGGGTTGGGTGATGTTCGGTGATGTTCGGTGGGGGTGGACGGATCGCACATGCGTTACAATGAACTTGGAATGTCGTCGCGCGGTACGGAGCCCTGTTTCCACGGTGGTGCCTACGAGTCGTTGCTTGGGCAGCGTTTGGAGAGGCTGGACCTTTTGCCGAAGGTGGTTCTGGCAGACGTGCTGGATGCTTGGTTTCCGCCCTGCCCAGGTGCTGTTGAAGTCATGCAAACCCATGGGGTTTGGGCTACCCAAACAGCACCACCCATTCGGGCAGAAGGGCTTGAGATGGAGTTGTCGGAGCGTCTCAATGTGAACCCGGACTGTCTCATGGTCGGTGCTGGCAGCTCCGATCTCATCTTCCGCGCACTTGGTCAATGGATCGAAAGAACAAGCACTGTATTGCTGACCGACCCGAGCTATGGCGAATACGCCCATTACTGCAAGCACGTAGCTGCATGTAACGTCAGGTGGTGGAGATTGAATCCAAACGACCGGTTCATGCCGTCTCTTCCACCGATCGAACACCTCTTGCGGGAGGGCATTGACTGGGTTTTTCTCGTGAACCCTAACAATCCAACCGGACACGCTGTTGCACCGAGCGTGCTGGAACCCTGGTTGCGCACTGTCTTGCCATCGGTTCGAGTTTGGCTCGACGAGACCTATTGCGACCTTGCCGCGATGCCTTCGCTGGTCGGGATGGCGCAGTCCTGCGACAACCTGATCGTCTGCAAGAGTTTATCCAAGAGCTTGGCCCTGAGCGGTCTTCGATTGGGATACCTTGTGTCGAGTTCGGTCCGCATCAACAAGCTGCGTCCCTTCGTGCCGCCCTGGAACATCGGGACGCTGACCACGTTGGTTGCTTTCGAGGCGTTGCGCGATCCATCCTACTATGAAAAGCGGTACCAAGAGACGCGCTTGCTTCGAAGCGAGTTTGCTGAGGCGCTTGCACCCTTCGGAGAGGTGCAACCGTCCCTGGCCAACTGGATCAATCTTTGGCTTCCAGCACAGAGGTCGTCGAAGCTCGCTGATGCTTGCCGCGAAAGCGGTGTGCTCGTGCGCGACTTGACTCGAACGAGCGCGCTCTACAACGACCGTGTCTTGCGTATCGCCGTCCGATCCTCACGCGAGAACAAGAGAGTGGTGGAAGTGCTGCATCAGATGTCGGCAGCTCAGCAGTGCTAGGCAAGCGGTGCGGGCGCGTGGGCTCCGCGTTCGGCTCGTGTTCGGTGTGGTTTGGTGAGGATGACAGGCTCAGGATCAAGGCGATACGGATCGATGTCGGCGGCGTCTCCCTCGCCTCCCGGTTTGCCGTCGGAACCGTAGCTGCCAAGTTCGAACTGTCCATCAGGGCGAATCCGGTAGAAGAGCGGGTGGCCCCACGAATCCACGCCGGGCGGATTCTCCAAGTATGGGCCGCGCCAGCCTTTCGCGCCGACGGGCGCCACCATGAGGGCGTTCAGACCTTCGGCTTCGGTGGGATACCGTCCCAAGTCGAGATTGAACTGCTGGAGGGCCGCGCCAACCTGGGTGATCAGGCGGAGTTCTGGACTTCGCCGACCGGTATCGTCGCGCGGGAGGAGGGGCACGATCGCCGCGATGACACCCAAAGCGGCGACGGACACAATCGCCCGCACGGCCGCACGCTTCATGATTGCCTTGACGTTGGCGGGTGAGCGGAGTTCAGGAGTGGTCCCCATCCGGTAGACTCGCCACCACATGCGCGTCCAAGATTGGACCCGCGCCCTCGCGCGCACGCCGCGTTTCACCCCCATCCTCGACCACTGGTCGAACCCGTGCGAGTACCTGTCGGTCCCGACCGAAGTCCGCCCCGTCGTCGTGGCGAC
>JACFNW010000175.1 GCA_019454665.1 Fimbriimonadaceae bacterium
GGACTCTACGTGTCCTATCCGTCCTCGTCGAGTTCGGCTCGTCTGGCCCAGTTCGACGTGTGCTGCGACACCATTGACATGTCCGCGTTGTTGGGCCTGGGCGGCGGTGAAGCCGGCCACCAACACGGTGCGGCGAACGACGAGCCCGAGCTGACCACCGAACAACTGCGCCAGTTCTACGAGCTGATGGGCGGCGGCTGGATGGCGACACCCCAGTTCGGCGGTGGCGGGCAACAGTCGGCGGGCTCCGAGGAGGACCTGGAGCGTTACTTCGACGAGGTGCGAACCTATCTGGCCGAGCGCGAGAAGAACCCCGCAACGCCCCGCGACCTGCGCAAAGACGCGATGGCCCCCTATCTCCGAGGCGAGAAGACGGTGTTCCTCCGCGCGCGCAACGCGGCCAGCATCCGCGGCGCGGTCGCGTTCGCCAAGAAGCACAGCCTGAAGGTGGTGCTGGTGGATGCCTCCGAGGCGTGGAAGGAAGCCGCGCTCTTGGCCAAAGAGAACGTCCCGGTGATCATCAGCCCCGCGGGTGCGAGCACACTGGGGGCAAACACTCCGGACAACGCTTGGGACCCCTACGACACGCCCTACGTCAAAGCGGGCCTACTGGCCAAGGCGGGCGTGAAGTTCTGCTTCCAGGCGGGCTCAAGCTCGGAGACGATGAACCTGCCGGCCAAAGCCGCCCAAAGCTGCGCCTATGGCCTCTCGCGCGAAGCGCTCCTGCGGGCGCTGACACTGGATGCCGCCCAGATCTTGGGCGTCGGCGACAAAGTGGGCTCGCTCGAACCAGGCAAAGTGGCGAATCTGATCGTGACCGAAGGCGACCCGTTTGAGTTCACGGGCTCGGTGCGCTACGCGTTCATCGAGGGCCAGCCCCGAGCGATGACGACCAAGCACACGATGCTCCGCGACAAGTACATGGCGCGCCTGCGGTAGGCGCTCGCGCCCAGGGGGCAGCGAGCTTCGGCCAGGGGCTGCGGATAAGGCTCTGAAAGGCCACTGCGAGCCTGCCGGAACAGGGAGGGCGTGGATGGGCGTCTAACTGGTCAGAGACGCCATGCGACCCGTTCTTTTGCTTGCGTTGGCAGCCGCAGTGTTCGCGTTCAGCGAAACCGCAGCCCAGACCACCCGCCGCAGCGTGCCCGCACCCAGGCTGGCGCACAGCGGGCCCTACAACGAGGTGGTCAACGATCGCCTGCTGGTGCGCGTCCATCCGGACAAAGCAAAGGCGTGGGCCGCGTCGCCCGGATTGCGCCGCATGGCCGCGTTCGGCTTGAACATCCCCGGCCGATTCGCCAACGCCGTCGGCCCGAACGGTTGGACGCTGTGGCTGCTCGACGGCCCCACGGACACGAAGAAACTGGCGCAAGCCGTGCAACGCCATCCGGACGTGTTCGTTGCCCAACCCGTCAACCGCATGTACCTCATGTGGACCGAGCCCAACGACCCCGACTGGAACGCCGTTGAAGACACTGAAGAGATGATCCTTCTGGGCGGCGACGAGGGATTGAGCTATCGCCGGCTGTGGTACCTCACCGACATCTACGCCCAAGAGGGATGGACGATCTGGCCCGACCAGTGGTACACGCACCTCAACAAGCCCGCCAACGCCCCCACCATCGCGGTTGTGGATACGGGGTTGGATCTCAACCATCCCGACTTTAGGAACGGTGGCCCCAGCCAAGACTCGGCGCAGGGCGGGCAGATCGACATGGCGCGCTCGAAGGAGTTCAAGTTTGGGGCGGTTTACGAGGCGGGCACCCCTTTCGATCAATACGGCCACGGCACCCATGTTGCCGGCCTCGCCCTGGCCTCTGGCAACAACGGCGGTTGGAATGGCAAGGGCATGATCGGGGTCGGCTATGCGGCCAAGGGCATGATCCTTCGCGTGTTCGACGACGACGCGTTCGCAACCGATGCCGAAGCCGCGGCAGCCATCTACTACGCGGCCGACAACGGCGCCGAGGTGATCAACCTCAGCCTGGGTACGACGAATTACTCCCAGACGCTCCAAGACGCGGTCACCTACGCATGGAACAAGGGCTCGTTGGTCGTGGCCGCCGGCGGCAACAGCCAACCGCCCAGCGCACAGTTGTTCTACCCCGCGGCGTGCAGCGGCGCCTTGGGGGTGTCTCCCCTAGGCCCCAACTACTACATGGCGGCCAACTACGGCAGCTCGGGCAGCCACATTGACGTCGCCGCTCCGGGTGGCGACCTCATCGTGGATTTCGGGGCCATGGTCGCCTATGCCCAGTACATCTACTCGACGACCAAGCTGGACACCCACTCGCTCTACGAGAACAAGGACGCCCTGGGCCTCTTGGGATACAACCTGGGATACGGTTACCTGATCGGTTCATCCACGGCCTCGCCGATGGTGGCGGGCGCCGCCGGTCTCTACTACGGCATGCACAACCTGCGCCAGACGGACGGCTGGTCGAACGTGCGGGTCTATCAGGCGATCCAGCGTTCGGCATGGCATCCCGCAGGGCCCCCGTTTGGCACTTGGGAGCCCTCTTACGGCTACGGCGTCCTGGACGTGGAAGAACTGCTCAGCGATTCGAACACCCGCAACGCGACGGTCGGCTCGTTCGAGGGCAGGGTCTACAAGAACGCGACCCCCATCGCCAACACCTTGGTTCGAGCGACCAACGTCGTGACGGGGCAGCGCTTCGAGACGACGACCTTGAGCGACGGCAGCTACCGCCTGCAATACACGTTGCCCGGCACCTACAGCATCGTTTCGGCGCCTGACGGCCAACTCAAGACGCTCAAACGCACCATCCGCGAAGGTTGCGACCTTACGGGAGTGGACTTCTGGTGCGGCACGTTCACGTGGGACACCAACCCGCCCGTCGTGCCTCGTCTCGAGGTCGTCAACTCGACCACCACGGGCATCACGGTGCGGCACCGAGGCTACGACACGGAAACGGGCATTGACTCGATCGTCTGGCGCATCGGCACGACCGTGGGCGGCAACGACGTGAAGGGCGACACCGAGATCATCCCGGTGTTCAGCGACGTCGAAGCCATCACGGGCCTCTCGCTCACCCCCGGCGCGACCTATCATCTGCGCGGCACCTATACCAATGGCGCCGGGATGCAGACGGTGGTGGACGTGCCGTTCACGCTGCCAGGCAGCGGCGCTCCGGTCTCCGGCACGGTGACCATCGCCGGGTTCACGGGCAACCCGAACGGCAAGACCATCGCCATCCAAGTGCGCAATCCTGGCTCGACCAGCGCTCTGCAGACGGTCGATGTGGTTCTGAACGCCAGCGGTCAGTTCTCGTTCAACACGACCCACACGGGGACGCGCGACATTGCGGCCAAGGGCTCGCACACGCTGCGAAAGATCTCGGCCAACGTGAACGTCCTTCCAGGGGGCGTGAGCGGTGTGAATTTTGCGCTGATCAACGGCGACGTGAACGGCGACAACACGGTCAACGTCTCGGACTTTCTGGCCTTGCGAGCGGCCTACGGGTCCTCCGCGGGGTCGGGCAACTGGAACCCCAATGCCGACCTCAACGGAGACGGCAGCGTGGGCGTGACCGACTTCTTGCTCTTGCGGAACAACTTCGGGCAGTCCGGCCAGGCTTAGTCGGCCTACATCTTGTGGATCGCGTGCCCCGCGGCGTCTTCGAACGCCTCGAGGACGGCTTCCGACATCGTCGGGTGGGCGTGAATGGTGTCCACCATGTAGTCGAGCGTGGCCTCCAGCTTGATCGCGACGACGCCCTCGTGGATCATGTCGGTCACATGAGCGCCGATCATGTGTACGCCGAGAACCTCGCCGTACCTCTTTTCGGCGACGATCTTCACAAAGCCGTCCTGCTCGGTGGTGGCCATCGCCTTGCCCAACGGGCGGAAGTTGAACTTGCCGACCGTGACCTCGTGGCCTTGCGCTTTCGCCTCGTCCTCGGTGAGGCCCACCGAAGCGACCTCGGGAACCGTGTAGACGCACATGGGCAACGCGCGGTAGTCCACGTGCTTGTTCTGCCCCGTGATCGCGTTCGTGACGGCGACAATGCCCTCGTGCGAGGCCATGTGCGCCAGATGCAGATGGCCGGGCACGTTGCTGAGCAGGTCGCCAATGGCGAAAATGTTGGATGCGTGGGTCCGCAGCGAAGCGTCCACCACCTGAACGCCGCGACGGTCCAGCTTCACTCCCACGGCTTCGAGGTTCATGCCCTCGACGTTCGGCTTGCGGCCGACGCCGAGCAGGACCACCTCGACCTCGACGACTTCGACTTCGGTGCCCTTCTTCACGTGGCACTTCCAGCCGTTGGCCGTCTTCTCGCATTTGTCAAGGGTCGCGCCGGTCTTGACCTTGATGCCCTTGCGCCCGAGCAGTTTGCCGAGTTCCACGCCGAGGTCCGAGTCCATGCCCGGAATCAGGTTGGGCATCATCTCGACCACGGTCACCTGCGCGCCGAGGCCGTTGAACACGTAGCCGAACTCGACACCCACCGCTCCGCCGCCGAGAATCAAGATGCTCTTGGGCACGAACGGCGCGTTCACGGCGTCGTCCGAGGTCCAGACGTTGCTCTCGGCCTTGCCTTCCAGCCCGGGGATGGGCAGGTGGACGACCGACGAGCCTGTGGCCAGCACGAAGTTCTTGGCTCTGAACTGCTTGGTTTCGCCGTCTTTGACCACGTTGATCGTGTGGGGGTCGGCAAACGAGGCAAAACCCTCGACGTGCTGGACGCCGTTCTTCTTGAACAGCATGCCCACGCCGCCGCGCTGGGTCTGGACGATCTTGTCCTTTCGGGCCATCATCGCAGCGAAGTCCAAGGCGGCCTCGCCCGTCTTGACGCCGAGCTTGTCGGCATGCTTGACGTGCTCGAGCCGTTCGACCGAGGCGATCAGCGCCTTGCTGGGGATGCAGCCCCAGTTGAGGCACGTGCCGCCGAGATACTCCTTTTCGACGCAAATGACTTTCGCGCCGAGTTGTGCGGCGCGGATGGCGGCGACGTAGCCGCCGGGGCCTGCGCCGATCACGATGAGGTCCGCATCAAAACTCTCGTTGGGCATGGGGGCTTCCTCGGGCTGGTCGGTCTCGATCTCGGAGATTTCCCGGATCAAGCTGTCCGAAACGTCGGGTTGGGCGACAGCGGGGCCGTTCGTCGCGTTCGCCGCCTGGTTGTCCACCGAATCCTTCATGAGCCCGGCGCGCCGATTGGCGCGAATGGAAAGTGTACCGCCTCAGGGTCCATCAGGCTCGGTCCAGGGGGATGTCGAGGTCGGCCGCCACAGCTTGCGCGAAACGCGGAACGAGGCGATCCAGGCGGGATAGGACCTCGTCTCGTGTCCGGCTACGGTCCCCTAGCGATGTCGTCCAATTTGGCCAAGACCACCTGGGGCCGTATCTCGTAGAGGCAGGTCAGGAAGGCCCCTGGAGACATCGCCTCGACGTCGAAGGGCCCCGGCATCGCCATGCCGACGCCGAG
>JACFNW010000176.1 GCA_019454665.1 Fimbriimonadaceae bacterium
CAGTGCCATCCTGCCGACCTTGGCCACCTGCCGCGCCAGTCCGTCGGCTTTTCCGGAGGCGACCCAACCCAGGATCAGGGCGAGGTAGCCGATCGAGAGCACCGGTCCAGCAAGCATCTCGACGTACCCCGTCGCGCCCAGGACGTTTCCGCTCTGCCAGAACATCAGGACCACCAAGTTCAGGGGCAAGCCCAAGCCGAGGCCGATCACGGCCATCTTCTTGATCGTCTGCGGATGATCTTGGGGATGGGTGAGGACGCCGTGCCTCGCCAGCAGAAAACCGATCAGGAAGAGGGCCAAGGCACCCGGTGCCCAGAACACGTAGAACATGCTCATCATGAGCCAGACCGTGAGCCGGAAGCCAACCTGCTCGAGATAGGTTCCCTCCGAGAAGATCTTCACTTCGTCGCCGAGGAATGGCTTGGGACCCGCTTCCTGACTTGGAAGGAACGCGCTTGCCAACGAGAACAGCCCGATGATCACTGCGATGCTGCATCCGATCGTGATCAGGATGCGTTGTTTGCGCTCGCCGATCCGGGCAAGCAGGACCGTGAACAGGGCCAACCAAGCGTAGGGCCACAGGATGTCGCCGTACCAGAACAGCACCGAATGGATCGCGCCGAGCAACCCCAGAAAAAGCACGCGCCGCAGGTACGTCCCGGGCCAGGGACTGCCCGCCTCCCAGCGCTTCACGAACTGGAGGCAAATGCCCGCCCCGAAGAGGATGGCGAGCATCGTGCGGAACTTGCCCGAAACGAGCACGACTCCCAGGATGTCGGTCGCCCGGTCGGCGCCGGTCAGGGTGTAGGGTTGGCCGAGCATCGCGCCAAGCTCGGAGCCCGCGAAGGCCGCGATGTTGGCGAGAAGGATGCCGAAGATGGCGATGCCCCGGACGACATCGAGCGACTCGAACCGCTGACGGACGGAGAGTTCGACGAGAGGCGCGGACATTCGGCCATTTTAGTGGGTTTGGGTGGGTACAGGGGGTCCTAAGCCGCAACCGCGCGTTCCGCGTTGGGAAGCGTGAGCAAGAACTCGGTTCCGTCGGCGTCGGTCGAGAACCAGAAAGCGCCGTCGTGCAGTTCGGCGACCTTTTCGATCAGGAGGAACCTCACTCCGACGACTTCCTCGTGAAGCTGTCGGGTGGACGATTCCCGAGTGCTGTTCAACACGCGGGCCGCGTGGATCGGGTCGGATTCCACATGGACCCGCAACGTGGTGGAGTACTCGGTGTCGGTGGTCGTCACGCTGATGCGGCCCGTGGGCGCGCGGCACTCGAACGCCAGCGAGATCATGGCCGTGACGGCGCTCCGGATGGCGGCTGGATCGCAGGCGACTTTGGTCGGGCCCAATCCCTCCAGGGCGATGTGCGCATCGCGGCCAACCAAGAAGTCCTTCGAGGCGTTGGTGCATAGCAGGGCGAGTTGGACGCTCCGCCGCTGTCCTTGCGGCCCGCGCAACAGGGTCAGATCGTGGGTCGTCGAAGCGAAGTCGCGCAGGTCTCTCACCAACTGCTGCACGCGTTGCATGCTCAACTCGGCTTCGGGAGAGGCCTGGAGATGATCGCGAAGAATGCCCAGGTGGCCGTCCACGTGAGTCAAAGGCACCCGGAGGTCGTTGGCGATCGAGATGGCGAGCGATTTGGCTTCGCCGAGCGCCCGATTGAGTTCGCTGGTCCGCACTTCGAGCTCGAGTTCCAACTGCCTTTTGAGACCAAGGGCTTCGACGTGGCGGAGCCTCTCGTTCGTGACATCGGAAAGGAGCATCATCGTTCGCGCTTCGCCGCCGTCTTCGAAGGCGTGCACGACCAAGCGGATCCACCGCACGAGGCCGCAACGCCGGCGCACGCCGAGGTTCTCTTCCGACTCATGCCCTTGTTCGCCCGTGTTCCCTACAAGCAGGGGCGTCGGGCGCAGCATCGGCGCACCATCCTCGTAAAGCCACTCGATGCCCAAGTCGGTCAGACGGGACCCGGTCAGCTGAGCCTCGGTGCGCTCGACGAGGGCTTGCGCCGCCGGGTTGGCGTACACGACCCTTCCGAACCCGTCCCGCACAATCAACCCTTCACGGGTCCGCTGCAACAGCGCGGCGAAGGTCGCCTCGCTGACGGGTGCCTTTGCCGCTCCATCGGGACGTGGTCGTCGTTGCGAATGAGTCATCTCCATGGACCATTATCGGAGGTGCCTGGGGTCTATTGTTGCCGGGGCGCACCGAATTGTGCCAACTCCCGCAACATCGGACGCACAAAGACGCGATACCAGAACTTTGGGACCACGTCGCTGTAGGCCACCACAATCCGGGGCAGCGCGATCGCGGGGTCGCCAGAGCGGGCGAGACGCTTTCCGAGCGCCAGCCCCACCCGGTAACCAACGTCGCCCGCGACCTGCCCGACGGCATCGCTGTAGGAGCCATACGGGTAGCAGAGGGTCGAGGACCCGATGCCCTCGGCGACGAGTCGCTCGTGGGCCGACCGAATCTGGTCTGCGATGGCTGGCCGATCCAACGTCGCCAGGGCGGGGTGGTCCACCGTGTGGTTGCCGATCTCGAATCCTCGGTCTTGCAACGAGCGCAGAGCGTCCCAAGCCATGAGGGGCCGCGCTCGCTCGCCGTCCCAATCGGAAGATTGCCCCACACGGCCCGAGACGGCATAGATCGAAGCGCGAACGCCGCAGTCGAGGAGCACGGGAACCCCGTGCTCGTGCAAGGAGGAGTAGGCGTCGTCGAACGTCAGGCAGACCGCTCGCTCGGGCCACGACCCTTCGAGGTCTCGCGCAAGCACGAATCCGAGCCCGCGCCGCTTGAGGAACCCGATCTGGGCGCGCAGGGTCCTGGGCTCGACGTTCAAGAATCTGCCTTCGACCTCCGCGGGCCCGACTTTGTGGTAACAGAGGATCGGCAAGCGGTTCATGCTGTCGGGAACGGGCAGGATCGGACGTTTGTCGTGACGACCGGGCCCTCTCGTGCGTCTCTTCAATGAGCCGCGAACGTGGACACGGTGGCCTGTGCCCCGTTATACTTGGAGCGGAGCGTTTCGGAGTATTGATGACGATGCGAAATCTCGTTGCCTTGGCCTTTCTCTCGCTTGTCGGAGCGGCGCATGCCGACTTCAACGGGCCCGCCCCGTTGGCATGGCGATGGGTGGAGCCGACCGCTGTGTCGCCTTCGGGTTCGCCCGTGGTGGATGGCGAGAGGACGTTCGTGGCCGTTGGCCGCCGAGTGTTCTCGATCGACAAGAACTCCGGCAACATGCTGTGGCGGTATCCGTTGGAAGCCCCGCTGGACGGCTATTTCCGCAGCGGTTGCATTCTCGCCGAGGGCGTGATCGTCGCCCCGGCGGACAACAACACGATCTACGGCATTGATGCGAACTCTGGCCAGGCCCGCTGGCAGTTCATTTCGCAGTTCCCGATCGTCGGGTCGCCGATCTTGGTCAACAAGTTCGTCGTCGCGCGGCTGAACAACCAGACGTTGATCGCGCTTGACCCCACGACCGGCCAAGCCGTGTGGCGGGACGAGCAGAATCAGGCCCGACCGCTCCGCGTGATGGGTGGCATCTCGTCGCCGCTCGGCACCCAAGGCAGCAATGTGCTCCTGTTCACGGGCACCAACATCTTGCGGGCGATTGATGTCTCGACACAGAAGATCACGTGGGACCGAGAGTTCTCGACGGTTTCCGCCGGCACGGTTCCGACCGTCTGGAACGACCTCATCGTGGTCAACAGCGGAACCTACGTGGTCGCGGTGGACGTGGCCTCGGGCAGGTTGCGGTGGCAGACCAACACGGGCGAGTTCTTGACGTTCAGCCCGACCGTTTCGAGCGCCGGGTTGCTCGTGGTCAGCGTTTCGGGCAAGGCGTACCTGCTCGACCGCAACGGACGGATGCTGGGAACACCTGCAACCTTGGACTCGCGGCCGCGCGCCCAACCGACCGGCGTTGGCGGGATGTTCGTGATTCCCTCGGCGAACGGATCGCTGAACCTGCTCGACCCGAAAACGGGCCAAACCACCTGGACGTACTTCATCCAACCTCTGGCGGCTCAAACGTCGAGCTCGCCCGCTCCCGGCGGCTTCCCGCCCCGAGGTGGACAGCCCGGAGGCGCCAGCAGCAACACGACGTCGGCCCAGCCCCTTTCGATCCCTGCAGCGGGAGCACCCGTGATCGTGGGCGATACGCTGCTCGTTCTCGCGATGGACGGCAGCCTGCTCGCCTTCGACAAGAACCTCGGCGTGGACCTTGAGGGCCCCGAGATCGCCATGGTGTGGCCCGGGGGGGGCGCACAAGTGAGCGGTCGCCAGCTCGAGCTCTTCTTTACCGTCGCCGACCCGGCAGGGGGCGTGAAGCCCGACACGGTCTCCGTCGAGATCAATGGTCAGAAGCTGGACACCGAATACGGCCGAGACGGCTTCGCCATTGTTCGGTTCAGCCTGCTGGGCAAGAACAAGCCGCTGGCGGACGGTCGCAAGACCATCGTCGTCAAGGCCAAGGATTGGATGGGCAACGAAAGCAGCAAGCAGTTCGTGTTGTTCATTGACAACTCGCTCGCGCCCCTGGCTCGTCCCGGTGCCGGCACGAATCCCATCGGGGGTCCTCCCGGAGCGGGTGGCGGGGCGCGCGGTGGACTCGGGGGCGGCTAGCCGTCTCTTGCACGAAGCGATGGTGCGGGCCTTTGGTGGTCCCGCACCATCGGTCGTTTGGGAGCCTCCGCTCGACGTTTCGTTGTACGGTCCAGACGAGTTTCCAAGGTCGCTCGAGGCTCTGGCCGCCGTCGCCGTCCGCGGAGAAGTGAACGTGTTGCGCCACCCAACCGTGGCGATCGTCGGCACCCGAAGCGCGACGCCCTATGGACGAGCCGTGGCATGGAAGTTCGCCGAGTTCTTCGCCCAGCGAGGCGTGTGCGTGGTCAGCGGCGGGGCGGTCGGCATTGATGCCGAGGCCCACAAGGCCGCGTTGGCGGCCGGTGGCTCGACGGTCGCCGTCTTGCCCAGCCCTCTCGACAAACTCATGCCCCGTGTGAACGCCTCGTTGTTCGAGCGCATCGCGGGGCAGGGGTGTTTGGTCAGCCAATTCGCCCTGGGATCGAAGACCATGCCTACGTGGCCGCTGCTCCGCAACCGGCTGATCGTGCAATTGGCCGATGCCGTCGTGGTCGTCGAAGCGCCGGGCCAATCGGGCGCGCTCAACTCGGCCGGCCATGCCTCCGAACTTGGTCGTCCCTTGTTTGCGGTGCCGGCGAGCATCGAACTGCGGACGTTCGACGGTTCGCACGCCCTGATCCGCGAAGGCAAGGCGACCCTGGCCGAGCGGCCCGCGGTGATCGCCGACGCTATGGGGTGGGACGGGCACGCGCCGATGGGCGTGGCGGCCCACTCGGAGTATGCCCCGATCCTCGATGCGCTGAAGGGAGAGCGGCTGACCGCCGACGACTTGGCCG
>JACFNW010000177.1 GCA_019454665.1 Fimbriimonadaceae bacterium
TTCGCCGCTACGTCGCCCTCGGGCGCACCAATAACCCATCCAGGGGAAGGGTGCGCTGACGGACGCCGGTGAGCCGGAAGGCGGCGTTCGCGATTGCGGGCGCGATGGCGATGATCGGCGCTTCGCTGCCGCCCGCCGACGGCAGGTCGGGCCGGTCGAGCAGGATGGTCTCCATCCGGGGCACGTCCGAGAACCGAGGCACGCGATACGCCGAAAGTCGGTCGGTGATGATCTGTCCCTTGTAGAAGTCGATCTTCTCGAACAGCGCCCCGCCGAGGCCCATCAGCACGCAACCGTCCACTTGGCTCTTGAGGTGCAACGGGTTGACGATCGCCCCGCACTCGAAGACGGTGACACACCGTGTGACTCGGAAGCCAAACCTGCCCCGTTCGATCTCCACCGCCGTCGCCACGTAGCCGCCTTTCTCGGTGCCGCAGGCGATGCCCATGTTCTTGCCCGAACCCGGCCAGCCGATCGCCTTGGCGCACGCCTCGAGCACGGCCCGCAAGCGCTCGTTGCGCAGGTTCTTCAGTCGGAAGGCCACGGGGTCTTGACCCAGCGCATGCGCCAACTCGTCCATCGCCGACTCGCGGGCGAAGTGGTTGAACGTAGAGGCCAACGCACGGTACGAACCTTGCCGCAACGGCGAGCGGGTCTGCCGCGATTGGGTGCGCGGATTCGGCACGTCGTAGGGCGTTTGCACCCCCGCGCCGCCCGAGTTGTAGTTGGTGAATTCCCAAGAGGTCAGTCGCCCCTCTGCGTCCGCCGCAGCAGCGAGTTCGATGACCCCCGCCGGTCGGAAGTAGGCGAATGTGAACTCCTCGCGCCGCGTCCACACCAATCGGATCGGCACGCCGAGCGCCCTGGCGATGCGGGCCGCCTCGACAGCGGCGTCGCCCGAGTGCTTCCCACCGTAGCCCGATCCGGTGTCCGGCACCAGCACGCGCACCTGCGATTCGGGGATGCCGAGCGCATTGGCCACCTCGGTGCGCACGCCGAACGGCCGCTGCGTCCCCGTGTGGACCGTCATCTTTGTGCCGTCCCATTCGGCCAGCGCTGCCCGGGGTTCGAGCGGGACGTGGGCGATGTACGGCACTTTGTAGGTCGCGCGCAGTTGGACCCCGTCGCGCTGGGTCAGTTCGCTGGGTGCGAGCGGCCCGCCGCGCATGATTTCAAAGAGGTCGTCGCCTTTGGGTTGCTCGGTGGATCGCCACTCGGGTTGAAGGGCCTGCAGCGCCCGTTCGGCCTGGCGGAGCGTCGGCGCGGCGACGGCCACGAATGCGCCCTCGCGCACGACGCGGACGTCCTTCATCCGTTCGGCGGCTCGCGTGTCCACCGAAACCAGTTCCTCTCCCAAGACCGACGGGCGCAGCACCTTGGCGATCAGCATGCCGGGACGGCGCAGGTCGCTCGTGTACGTATGGCGTCCGGTGACGATGTCGCGGCCACCGACTTTGGGCATGGGCCGGCCCATCACCTTCCAATCCTTCGGATCGGTGAGCGGCACCTCGCGGACGGGCTTGTCGAACGGCTGCTCCTTGGCCAAGTCGCCGTAGGTGGCCGTTTGCCCGGCGCCGCGCACCGAGCCGCCTTCGGCGACCAAGCCGGAGCGGTCCACCGACCAGCGCGCCGCCGCGAGTTCGAGCAGCGTCTCGCGCGCCGAAGCCGCCGCGCGGCGCAAGGTGGGCGTCATCGTGGGCGTGGTGCGGCTGCCGAACGTGCCTTGGTCGAAGGGCACGCGATCGGTGTCGCCCATCACGAGTTCGATGGCTTCCATCGGCAGGCGCAGTTCCTCGGCCACGGCTTGAGTCAGCGAGGTGCGGATGTCTTGCCCGACTTCGACTTTGCCCGTGAAGACCGTGACCTTGCCATCGGGCCCGATGTGGAGCCACGCGGCGATGCGGTCGGTGCCTTGGCCGGCCTGATTGCGGTTCTGGGCGACGCAGGCAGGGGCGAACGCAAGCACCAAAACGCCGCCGCCCAGCCGGGCCAGCACTTCGCGCCGGGTGAGTTCCATACGCTTCATCGCGTCTCCTCCGCCCGAACGGCTCGCTCGATGGCGGCGACGATGCGTTCGTAGGTGCAGCAGCGGCAGACGTTGCCTTCCATGTGCTCCTTGATCTGGGCGGCTGTGGGCTTGGGATTGGTCGCCAGCAGACCGGCGGCATTCATGATCATGCCCGTCACGCAGTAGCCGCACGGCATCGCGCCTTCTTCCAGAAACGCCTGCTGGAGCGGGTGAAGCCGCTCGCCCTGCGCCAGACCTTCGATCGTGACGACCTCGGCCTCGACGTCGGCGGCGTGCGTGACGCAGGATCGGGTGGGCTTGCCGCCGACCAGGACGGTGCACGCCCCGCACATGCCTTCTCCGCATCCGTACTTGGCCCCGGTGAGGCCCAGGTCGTCGCGGAGAACTTCGAGGAGGCTGGTGTCGGGGAATACCTCGACGGTTCGCGCCTCGCCGTTGACTCGCAGGGTCACCTTGGCGTCCATGTCCAAGATTACCCATAGTCGCCATAGCGGTAACCTCGGGGAGATGGCGCGCGACTGGAAGCCGGAGGTGGACTTGGACATTGCGTCGGCGGACGACGTCGTCTGCGCGCAGTTCCCCACGTTTGCCGAGGAGACGCCGGAGTTTCTGGGGCGCGGATGGGACAACTATTGCATCCTCTACCCTTCCGGAACGGCGTTTCGATTGCCCACGCGGACGATGGGCGCTCACGCGATGGTGTGCGAGACGGTCGTGCTGCCCCAGTTGGTCGGGCGGTTGGGCCTGCGCATCCCCGAGCCGACCTACTTTGGCTGCCCAACGAAGACCTATCGCTATCCGTTCATGGGCTATCGCCCGGTGGCGGGAATCTGCGCCGATCAGGTTTCTCTCTCGCTGGACGAAGAACTCGCCGCCGCCGAGGCGCTAGGCGCGTTCCTGCGCGGGCTTCACGCGTTGCCGGTCCAGGACGTTGACGGATTGCCCCTCGGCACGCTCGGCAAGGCCGACCCCGAGCGCCTGATGCAGAAGATCGCTAACAGGATCGCCTCGCTGGAGCACCTGCCTCCCGCAGACCTCGAAACCGTGATGCAAGCCCTGGAGCTCTGCCGCCGCTTGGCCGAGTGGGCCATTCCCAGCCCGAAGCGAGTGCCGATCCACGGCGACCTGTATCCCCGCCACGTGATGATCGAAGACGGGCGCGTTTGCGGAGTGATTGATTGGGGCGACGCGCACGCCGGGCATCCCGCCGTGGATCTGTCCTTGGCGTACACGATGTTCGGTCCCGCATCCCGCGAGCACTTCTGGGAGGCTTACGGGGAGCGATTGGACGAGGGCGACGAGGCGTTGGCCCGCTTGCGCGCGGGCATGTACGGCGTGGCGCTCCTTGCCTACGGGCTGGATCAGGACGACGCCGTTTGCGCGTCACTCGGGCGGCGTGTTTTGGGTTCATTCGAAGCGTAGTCCGTCCAATGGACCCGGTTGAATCATGACCTGTGTATAATCGTATCTTGGTCCGGCGTGTTGCGTCCCGGCGGTGGTGAGGATGTCACGATTTTTCAACTGGCTTAAGGCCGTTTTCAACCGAGTCATGAACCGGCTCGAAGATCCGGACATGATGCTGGATCAGGCTCGGCGCGATATGCAGGAAAGCCTGGTTCAGAACCGCGAACGTGCGGTCCAGGCGATCACGCAGAAGAACCGTCTGCAGGGCATGTTGGCGGATGCCGAAAAGAAGTCCGCCCAGCTCGAGCAACAGGCGACGATGGCCCTGAAACAGGGCAACCGCGACCTCGCGCGCCAGTTCATGCGCGAGAAGTCGAACAACGACGCGGTCATCGAAAGCCTGCGCGCCTCGCACGCCCAGGCGCTTCAGACCGTCGAGGCCGTCAAGGTCGCGATCAAGCGGCAGGAAGAGGAAGTCCGCCGCAAGACCGCCGAAGCCCTGGCCATGAAGGCGCAGTGGAAGCAGGCGCAGATTCAGAATTCGATTTCCAAAGCGCTCGAGGGCCTGACGTTCGAGAACCAACTCGACACATTCAACGCTGCCGCCGACCGCATCAAGGACGCGCAGGCCGAGGCGCTGGCGCGGCAGGAGATGCAGTCCGAGAGCGTGCAGGGCAAGATCATGGCGATGCAGGATCAGGCCATGGACTACCAGGCCGAAGAGGAACTGCAGAAGCTGGAAGAGCGGCTCGGCATGCGCCCGAAGACCGTCGAAGTGCAGCCCGAGCAGACCGTGGCTTTGGGTGTGGGCGGCGACGTCCCCGCCGCCCCTGCCGCCGAGGTCTCCCTATCTGAAGTGGATAAGCAACTCGAGGAACTCGAGAAGCGCATTCAGGGCCACGAAAAGAAGGGCTGACGGTTCATTCGCCCTGGAGGACCGCTCCGGCGTGTCCCTGTCCGGAATAGGGTCTCCTTGAGGCCGAGGCTTTGGAACCGATCCGCTTCCCCGCCGGTTCGACTTGGGGTTCGAGTGCCTCGACGAGCCCTTTGCCTCTCGGTGGCAGGCCGCGGCACCCCTGCTGCGGAGGCTTGCCGAGGCCAACGGAGATCCTCGCGGTGACCGTTTATCGGGCGGACGGCAAACCGAACTACAGTATCCAACCCGAAACAAACGCCCAGCTTGGCTGCCAAGCGCCGCAAGCCGCCGCCGCGACGACGCGTTCCGCAGGTCAAGCAAGGCGTTCGAGCTTCGTCGCGGCATCCAGTTCGGGCGGCCAGAGCCACTCGCGCACCCAACGGCCGTGGTGGTGCGGGGAGGCGATGACGAACTCCCGCGCCCGCCCGTCCTCGTACCGGGTCACGCGCAGGTCGTCGTGCCGCGAGACGAACCACATCGCCCGCTCGCGTGAAGCCTCCAGCATCGAAGCGTGAAACCGCTCGATCTGCTCCGCGGCGAGCTGATAGAACACGTGCGTTTGGAACACGATGGGCACGGCATCGGCGGGAGCCAAGAGCGCCTGCTTCGCCGTTTCCTCCACCGCGTCGCCCTGCCACACGCGCGGCTTCAAGTCTTGCGCGATCTGCATGGCGAGGTCGAGGATGGGACGACGCTCGGCTTGCTCGGGCCAGAGCAAAGCGCGCAGCCAATCCCGGTCGGCTTCCGAAGCGACGTCGAGGGGATGTAGGTCCACCCCGACCCGAGACACCACATGCGGCGGACCGTCGGTCGGGGTGGACTCCCGGGGACTCCACGACGTGCGCAGCGTCAGGCGCGCGTTCGGGTCGCCAAAGGAGCCCGCCTCGGTCTCCACCCGGAAGTGGTCCAAACACAGGTTCAGTCCCATGCTCGCGCCGAACTCGACCAACGCCACTTGTCGGCCCGCCGCCAACCGCGCGAACGTAGGCAACAGATACACCGTCCGCCCCACTTCGTTGGTCTGCACGCGGCGGGTCGTCAGGTGCCCGTAGATCGCCTCCCGGTGCTCCAGAGCAAAGG